>NZ_JAWUEA010000013.1:0-117725 GCF_036663475.1 Rouxiella sp. T17
AGAAGTGAAACGCCGTAGCGCCGATGGTAGTGTGGGGTCTCCCCATGCGAGAGTAGGGAACTGCCAGGCATCAAATTTAACATCCTACTGTGAATTGACCAGTGAGATGTTGTAGTAGATTAGTATGCTGATATGGCTCAGTTGGTAGAGCGCACCCTTGGTAAGGGTGAGGTCCCCAGTTCGACTCTGGGTATCAGCACCAGAAATAAAGCGTCAAGTTTTAAAAGAATTTGCCTGGCGGCACTAGCGCGGTGGTCCCACCTGACCCCATGCCGAACTCAGAAGTGAAACGCCGTAGCGCCGATGGTAGTGTGGGGTCTCCCCATGCGAGAGTAGGGAACTGCCAGGCATCAAATAAACAAACAAGCCTCAGTCGAAAGACTGGGGCTTTTTTGTTTACCTAATACTTGCCGTTTACTGCTCGAGTCAGAGAGTAGGACTCCCGTCGAAGGCGGTTTACACTTTGCTTCATGAAGTAAAACGGCTCACCTATCCCGATTTCTGCTCAAAAATCCTGCTCTGCCCCCATTTCTTAATAGCTAAATTCCCCTTTTTCTGACTTATAAATAACCAATGGTTATGTAAATTCCTTCAAAGCTGAATAATTTTCACCTAGTAGATGCAAGCTCGACATAGAGGAAAAAAACCGTTATCTTCGGGCATCTAGATGTCTAAACGTATAAGCGGATGCAGTGAGGAAGTTGTTATGCCGATTCGGGTTCCAGATGAGTTACCAGCCGTGAGTTTCCTGCGCAATGAGAATGTCTTTGTGATGACATCTTCTCGTGCAAAAACTCAAGAAATTCGTCCTTTGAAGGTGCTGATACTCAATTTGATGCCGAAGAAGATCGAGACCGAAAATCAGTTTTTGCGTCTTCTATCCAATTCCCCTTTGCAGATTGATGTTCAGTTGTTGCGTATCGACAGTCGTGAGTCTAAAAACACGCCTGCCGAGCACCTGAATAACTTTTACTGCGATTTTGAAGATATTCAACACGATAACTATGATGGGCTGATCGTCACTGGTGCACCTCTAGGTCTGGTTGATTTCTGTGACGTTGCCTATTGGCCGCAAATTGAACGTATCGTGCATTGGGCCAAAGAGCACGTGACCTCCACGCTCTTCGTATGCTGGGCCGTGCAGGCTGCCTTAAATGTTCTTTATGGTACGCCGAAAATGACTCGTGAAACCAAGCTGTCAGGTGTTTATGACCATCAAACACTGCAACCTTTGGCTCTGCTAACCCGCGGATTTGACGAGAATTTCTTGGCACCTCATTCGCGTTACGCCGACTTCCCGATCGAGGAGCTGCGCAAATATACCGACCTGGATATTCTGGTTGAGTCGGAAGATGCAGGCGCTTATCTGTTTGCTACAAAAGACAAACGCATGGCCTTTGTTACGGGTCATCCTGAGTACGATGCAGGCACGTTGGCGGGTGAATACCTTCGCGATTTGGCCGCTGGTCTATCGCCAGATATGCCGCATAACTATTTTCCGAAGGACAATCCAGAGCTTGCCCCAAAGGCCAGCTGGCGTAGCCACGGACATTTACTATTTACTAACTGGCTGAATTATTACGTTTATCAGATTACACCGTTCGACCTCCGCCATATGAATCCTACGCTGGAATGAACTCTGCTCTGATTTAACGCTAACGGCCATTAATTTGGCCGTTAGCGTTTCTTCAAGTTACACCGGTCTTGGAATAGACCTCGAAGTTTTGAGAATGATGCCAGACTTTGTCGCGAGCAAGGCGCTTGGACAAGGTATGCTAGGGTTATTGTCGGTTTTTAAAGCATAAATGGCCGCGTAGACGGGCTTGGTGAAAGCAGCGACGCATTGCACGCAATGAGTGATGAGGCTAAAAGTGACGAATCGAGTGGACGCATTAAAGGCACAGCTGGCAAAACGCATCCTGGTCTTGGATGGCGGCATGGGCACCATGATCCAAAGCTATCGCCTTGAGGAAGAAGATTATCGCGGAGAACGTTTTGCCGATTGGGCAAGCGATCTCAAAGGTAACAATGACCTATTGGTGCTTTCAAAACCTGAAGTGATCGCCGCTATTCATTATGGCTATCTCGAAGCCGGTGCAGACATCCTCGAAACCAACACTTTTAACGCCACGCCCATCGCAATGTCCGACTACCACATGGCGTCGCTTTCTGCCGAAATTAACTATGAGGCCGCGCGTCTTGCTCGGGTTTGTGCCGACGAATGGACGGCGCGTACCCCTGAAAAGCCACGTTACGTTGCAGGCGTTCTCGGGCCAACGAACCGCACCGCCTCGATCTCGCCTGACGTCAACGATCCCTCTTTTCGTAACGTTTCATTTGATCAACTGGTTAACGCGTATTGCGAATCTACCCGCGCACTGATTGAGGGGGGTGTAGATCTGATCATGGTGGAAACGATCTTCGACACCCTCAATGCTAAAGCCGCTACTTTCGCTGTCGAAACCGTGTTTGAAGAGATGGGCGTTTTACTGCCGGTCATGATTTCCGGCACTATCACCGATGCTTCCGGACGCACGCTATCAGGCCAAACTACCGAAGCTTTTTATAACTCGTTACGTCACGTCAAGCCGCTGACTTTCGGGCTTAACTGCGCGTTAGGTCCTGATGAGTTACGTCAATATGTCGCTGAGTTATCTCGCATTTCTGAATGCTATGTTACGGCGCACCCCAATGCGGGTCTGCCAAACGCTTTTGGAGAGTACGATCTTGAGCCTAAAGAGATGGCCGAGCACATTGGCGAATGGGCGCGATCCGGTTTCCTGAATATAGTCGGCGGTTGTTGTGGTACTACGCCGCAGCATATTGCCGAGTTTGTAAAAGTACTCGAAGGGGTCGCTCCGCGTCAGCTGCCAGAAATTCCCGTTGCCTGTCGCCTCGCGGGCCTTGAACCTTTAAATATCGATCCCTCGACCCTGTTTGTTAACGTAGGTGAAAGAACCAACGTCACGGGTTCGGCGCGTTTTAAAAAACTGATTAAAGAAGAAAAATACTTTGAAGCGTTGGCCGTTGCTCAGCAGCAGGTCGAGAGCGGGGCGCAAATCATTGATATCAACATGGACGAAGGCATGCTCGATGCCGAAGCGGCCATGGTGAAATTCCTGAATCTGATTGCGGGTGAACCCGATATCGCTCGTGTGCCTATCATGATCGACTCCTCCAAATGGGACGTCATCGAAAAAGGCCTCAAGTGCATTCAGGGTAAAGGCATCGTTAACTCGATTTCAATGAAAGAGGGTGAAGAGGCCTTCCTTAAATACGCCCGCAAGGTGCGTCGCTACGGCGCAGCCATGGTGGTCATGGCTTTTGACGAAGCCGGGCAGGCAGATACCCGCGCGCGAAAAATTGAAATTTGCCGTCGCGCCTACAAATTGCTAACAGAAGAGGTGGGCTTTCCACCCGAAGACATTATTTTCGACCCCAATATCTTTGCCGTCGCGACAGGTATCGAAGAGCACAATAACTACGCCGTCGATTTTATCGAAGCCTGTGCCGATATCAAAAGCGAGCTGCCGCACGCGCTGATTTCGGGCGGTGTCTCCAATGTGTCATTCTCATTCCGTGGCAACGACCCTGTGCGTGAGGCCATTCACGCGGTATTCCTTTATCACGCTATCCGCAACGGCATGGATATGGGCATTGTTAACGCCGGACAGCTGGCTATTTATGATGATTTAGCCCCTGAACTACGCGAAGCCGTTGAAGACGTCATTCTTAATCGCCGCGAAGACGGCACGGAACGCCTGCTCGATCTGGCCGAAAAATATCGCGCGAATAAAGATGACGGCGAAGCCAACAAGCAGCAGGCCGAATGGCGGAGTTGGGAAGTCAGAAAACGCCTCGAGTATTCACTGGTAAAAGGCATTACAGAATTCATCGAGTTGGATACGGAAGAAGCTCGCCAGCTCTCTGCTCGTCCGATCGAAGTTATCGAAGGTCCGCTGATGGATGGCATGAACGTGGTCGGCGACCTGTTTGGCGAAGGGAAGATGTTTCTGCCGCAGGTCGTAAAATCTGCACGCGTCATGAAACAGGCCGTGGCCTATCTCGAACCTTATATTGAAGCCAGCAAAGAGAAAGGAAAAACTAACGGTAAAATCCTGCTGGCGACGGTTAAAGGCGACGTACATGACATCGGTAAAAATATCGTAGGTGTCGTGCTGCAATGTAATAACTACGAGATTATCGACCTCGGTGTTATGGTGCCAACCGATAAAATCCTTAAAACCGCTATTGAAGAAAACGTGGATATTATCGGGCTTTCTGGCCTGATTACGCCCTCACTCGACGAAATGGTCAACGTGGCTAAAGAGATGCAGCGCCGCGGATTCACCATTCCCCTGCTGATTGGTGGCGCCACAACGTCGAAAGCGCATACCGCCGTTAAAATTGAACAGAACTACAAAGGCTCGACGACTTATGTGCAAAACGCCTCACGCTCCGTGGGCGTGGTTTCTGCGCTACTGTCGGATACCCAGCGTGAAGCTTTTATTGAAAAAACGCGCAAAGAATATGAAACCGTGCGCATTCAGCACGCGCGTAAAAAGCCACGAACGCCGCCTGTGAGTCTTATAAAAGCGCGTGAAAACGCGACTCAGATTGACTGGGATAACTACACGCCGCCGGTGGCGAAATGTTTAGGTATTCAGCAGGTTGAAGCCAGCATTGAAACCCTACGCCATTACATCGACTGGACGCCATTCTTTATGACCTGGTCGCTGGCCGGCAAATATCCGCGCATTCTTGAAGATGAAGTGGTCGGCGAAGAAGCCAAGCGACTGTTCCAAGACGCCAACGAGCTGCTCGACAAACTTTCCAGCGAAAAGCTGCTTACTCCACGCGGCGTGTTTGGGCTTTTCCCTGCAAATCGTAACGGCGATGACATCGAAATCTATCGCGATGAAAACCGTGAAGAGGTGTTGGTTGTGAGTCACCATCTGCGCCAGCAAACCGAAAAAACCGATTTTGCCAACTATTGTCTGGCCGATTTCGTTGCGCCTAAAACCAGTGGCAAAGCTGATTACCTGGGCGCGTTCGCCGTCACTGGAGGTCTGGAAGAAGACGCGCTGGCCGAGGCTTACGACAAGCAGCACGACGATTACAATAAAATCATGATTAAAGCGCTGGCCGATCGTCTGGCAGAAGCCTTTGCAGAATATCTTCACGAGCAGGTGCGAAAGGAGTATTGGGGCTTTGCCGCGTTAGAAAATCTAAGTAACGAAGAGCTAATTCGCGAAAATTATCAGGGCATTCGACCTGCGCCAGGTTATCCGGCCTGTCCGGAGCATACCGAAAAAGGGCAAATCTGGCAGCTGCTTGATGTGGAAACCCATACCGGCATGCAGCTCACCGAATCCTTTGCCATGTGGCCGGGTGCCGCCGTGTCAGGCTGGTATTTCAGTCATCCAGACAGCAAGTATTTCGCCGTCGCACAAATCCAGCGCGATCAGGTTGAGGATTACGCCGCGCGTAAGGGCATGCCGATTGCCGACGTTGAACGCTGGCTAGCCCCCAATCTTGGCTACGATGCAGACTAGCTCCTTACTATTATATTTAACTTAAGCCTATCCAACTTCGACGTCGATATGTAAGGCGTCATAACGCCAATACTCGAGATCGCAGTCAATGATCCGATCCTTGAGATCACGATTGATCCGTGTAATAAACAGCGCCGGACTGCCTGCCGCTACTTTTAACGCGCTGGAGGCTTCTTCGGGTAAACGTGTTGGCACCATGTCAAAACGTACTTTTCCATACTTTATGCCGTAGCGAGAGAAGTAGAGATCGGTCAAAGATTGCGTGAGGTCGGCATCAATAATGGCGGGGAAAAATTGCGGATTCAGGTAGTGCTCAACGTATAACACCGCGCGGCCATCGATATAGCGCAGGCGACGAATACGGTAAACCGCACTCTGCGCGGGCAGGTTTAGCTTTTGACATATTCCGTCACTGGCCAGCATTTGACAGGCATCGATTAGCTCAGTGCGCGCAAGCCGACCCTGATCTTTCGCCATCGCTTGAAAATGACTGCGCTGCAGCGGGTTATAAAGCAGTCGCGGGGGCGAGATAAACCAGCCTCGACGCACCTCGCGATAGATAAGCCCCTGAGCTTCAAGCTGGCCTAAAGATTCCCTTAACGTAATTCGCGTCGTCGAAAATTGCTCGCTCAACGCCCGTTCCGAAGGCAGGCGTCGCTCGGCAGCATAAAGTCCGGCGGCTATATTTTCGCTTAACGTCTGACAGATAGTAGCAACGGTGGTCTGCGATTCACTCATCGGTCTTCAGCCTCATTTCAGTGCATTTTTGCACCACCATGACCATTAAAAGATGAAAGTTTGTGTCCTCGCTAACAACGCTCGACGGTAAAACTGTCGCTTTTTCGCGCTGTCATCTAAATATCACAAACGATCGTTAGATTGGCTTGGATCTTGCTGGACTAGACCAGCACCCCACACACTACCATCTGGAGCATCCGTTATGAAACAGTTGTTCGCTTCTGTGTTAACCACCACGCTCATCATGACCACCACCAGCGCATTTGCCGCCGATTCCATGGCAGACCTCGAAAAAGCCGCCAAAGCCGAAGGTATGGTAAACAGCGTCGGGATGCCTGATTCCTGGGCGAACTGGAAAGATACCTGGAATGATTTAACCAGCAAATACGGCATCAAACATAGCGATACTGACATGAGTTCGGCACAGGAAATCGCCAAGTTTATCGCGGAAAAAAGCAATGCCAGTGCAGATATTGGTGATGTGGGTGCCGCTTTTGGTCCCGTAGCGGTGAAGCAGGGCGTGACGTTGCCTTACAAACCTAGCACTTGGGATCAGGTGCCTGACTGGGCGAAAGATAAAGACGGCAACTGGGCGCTGGCCTATACCGGCACCATCGCCTTTATCATTGATAAATCACAGGTTAAAGATGAGCCGCACAGCTGGGCCGACCTGATGAAAGGCAAATACAAAGTGACTATCGGCGACGTGAGCACGGCTGCACAGGCTGCGAACGGCGTATTGGCAGCGACTTACGCGATGGGCGGCAATGAAAAGAACCTGAAACCGGGCCTGGAATATTTCGGCAAGCTGGCGAAAGCGGGCCGTTTAAGCCTTACCGATCCAGTTATCGCCTCGCTGGAAAAAGGCGAAGTTCAGGTCGGCATCGTCTGGGATTTCAACGGGCTTAACTATCGCGACCAGATTGATAAAAACCGTTTCGACGTCGTCATTCCGACTGATGGCAGCATCACTTCCGGCTATACCACTATCATCAACAAATACGGCAAGCACCCGAATGCCGCCAAGCTGGCGCGTGAATATATCTTCTCCGATGCAGGACAGATTAATCTCGCGAAAGGCTATGCGCGCCCGATTCGCGCAGAGCATTTGACCCTGCCAGATGACGTGAAGGCCAAACTGCTACCAAACAGCGAATACGCCAACGCGCATCCGATTGCGGATCCTGAAGCGTGGGCTAACAATGCCAAAACGCTTCCCCGTCTCTGGCAAGAAAACGTCATGATCAACCAACCACAATAAATCTTCGTCATCTTTCGCGCTGTAGATGCGTTGGCTACGCGGTCTCACCCCAGTCACTTACCCATGTAAGCTCCTGGGGATTCGCCCGCTTGCCACCTTCCTACAGCACGAAATATTTTGAAGATTTGGCAGGTTGTAATGTTTATAAAAATTAAAAAATTCTAAATAAAAACTATATTTCTACGTTATCAGGGCCTTCGTCATGAAAACTATCTTGGTGGTATTGGATGGCCTGAACTATCAGGTCGCTCGCGAAACAATGGGTTATTTGCATGCGCAGTGTGCGGTAGGGCGCGGGAGGCTTTATCAGCTGGAATGCGAGCTGCCTTCGCTTTCTCGTCCGCTGTATGAGTGCATTCTGACCGGCGTGCCGCCCGTATTGAGCGGTATTGTGGGTAATCATGTGGATAGGCTCTCGACCGGGCAAAGCGTGTTTCACTATGCGCGCGAAGCGGGGCTGACCACGGCGGCGGCGGCTTATCACTGGGTCAGCGAGCTCTATAATCGCACGCCGTTTGTGCCCGCCCGCGATCGTCATACTCACGATAAATCGTTGGCGATTCAGCACGGACATTTCTATTACGACGATACCTATCCCGATTCCCACCTGTTCGACGATGCCGAAAGCCTGCGTTTGCAGCACGATCCTGATTTCTTGTTTATTCACCCGATGAATATTGATGATACGGGCCATAAGTTTGGTCAGGACTCGATGCAGTATCGCAACAAGGCGCGGGTGGCGGACGGCATTCTTTCACACTATTTGGGCACTTGGCTTGAAGAGGGATATCAGGTCATCGTGACTGCCGATCACGGCATGAATAACGATCGCAGTCACGGCGGAATTCTGCCGGAAGAGCGACAGGTGCCGATGTTTGTCTTTGGCGCTGCGTTTAGTCAGCAAGAGGCCGCGCCGCTGCAAACTGAGCTGTGCGGCACGGTTTGCCAGCTGCTTGATATTAATCACGATAAACCTTACTGCGCTGATTTACTGGCCTGAATCGCGCGGCAAGGTCGAGGATAACGGATGAAAGCCAAGTGGCTCGCCCTGCTTTTTACGCTGCCTTTTGTAGTGTTTTTCATTGCCTTTCAGCTGGCGCCGCTGGCTTGGGTCGCGGTCAGCAGTTTTTATAGCAACACTTACGAAGCGTGGGGATTCGGTAATTACAGCGATATTCTCACCTCGCCGTTCTATCTGCAGGCGATGAAATACTCGCTGGATATTTCGGTATGGTCGAGCGTTTACGGGCTGCTGATCGCGCTGGTGGGGAGCTACTCGCTGCGCCAACTTGGCCCGACGAAGCTGCATGATTTCGTGATGTCTTTCACCAATATGACCAGTAATTTCGCAGGCGTGCCGCTGGCTTTCGCCTTTGTGATCCTGCTTGGTCTGAACGGCACGCTCACGCTTCTTCTACGCAAATATGGCCTGATGAGCAGTTTCAACCTCTATTCGAAAGACGGGCTGATCGTGCTTTACACCTATTTCCAAATTCCGCTGGGCGTGCTGCTGCTCTATCCGGCTTTTGATGGTCTTCGTGAAGACTGGAAAGAGTCCGCCGCGCTGCTTGGGGCCGGGAAATGGCGTTTCTGGCGCTACATTGGTTTACCTGTCATGGCGCCCGCCTTGATGGGCACTTTCGTGATTCTGCTCGCCAACGCGCTGGGTGCCTACGCCACGGTGTATGCGCTCACTACCGGCAACTTCAACGTGGTGCCTGTGCGTATTGCGGCGCTGGTTTCCGGTGATATCTCTCTCGACCCGAATATGGGCAGCGCGTTAGCCATCTTGCTGGTGCTGTTGATGGCCGTTATTACGCTGGTTCATCAGTGGCTATTACGCAGGAGCTATCTCAATGCACGTTAAGCCTTTTGTCATCAATACAACAAAGCCGGGGGCCCACGATGTCGAATGCTGAACGTCTTTATCATCGGCTGGTGGTGTGGATTTTATTCCTCGTCCTACTTTTGCCGCTCGCAGTCACGCTGATTTACGCGCTGGTGCAAGAGTGGGGTGCGACCATTTTGCCAAGCGGCTTTACGCTAAATTGGTTGATTGCGCTGTGGAGCGATCCGCGTTTTCTGGTGGCGCTCGGCCACTCGCTGCTTATCTGCCTCGGCACGCTGCTGTTCTCGCTGGTGCTGATTCTGCCGCTGATGTTTGTGATTGCTTACTATTTCCCAAAGCTAGACGTGCTGATGAATATCCTGATTCTGCTGCCGTTTGCCGTGCCGCCGGTGGTGTCCTCCGTAGGGCTGATGCAGCTCTATTCTGCACCGCCGTTTGAACTCACCGGCACGCCGTGGATCCTGATTGGCTGTTATTTCACTATCGCGCTGCCGTTTATTTATCGCGCCATTTCCAACAACATTCAGGCTATTAACCTGCGCGATTTAATGGACGCCGCGCATCTGCTGGGCGCCAGCACCTGGAAGGCCGCGCTGCTGGTGGTGTTGCCGAATCTGCGCAAGGGCGCGACCATCGCCGTGCTGCTCTCCTTCTCGTTTTTAATCGGCGAGTTTGTCTTTGCCAACTTGCTGGTGGGCAATCGCTATGAAACGCTTCAGGTTTATCTCTACAACATGCGCAACGGCAGCGGCCACTTCACCAGCGCACTGGTCATCTCCTATTTCTTCGTCGTGCTTATCTTTACTTGGGCGGCGAACTTATTGAATAAAGGGAAACGCTGATATGTCCTATCTCGACGTGACGCAGTTGAACAAACATTATGGGCAGACGCAGATTTTCAATAACATCGATTTCAGCGCCAAAGAGGGCGAATTTGTCACTCTGCTCGGGCCGAGCGGCTGCGGAAAATCGACGCTATTGCGCTGTCTCGCTGGATTAACTTCAGTCGACAGCGGACAGATTATTTTGCAGGGCCAGGATATCGTGCCTTTAACGCCTCAGAAGCGCGGCATCGGCATGGTGTTTCAGAGCTACGCGCTATTCCCGAACATGACGGTCGAGGGCAACGTCGCGTTTGGCCTCAAGATGCAGAAACTTTCATCGAGCGAGACGACACGCAGGGTGAACGAAGTGTTGGCGCTGGTGGAGCTTACCGAGTTTGCCCGCCGTTATCCGCACCAGCTTTCTGGAGGACAATGTCAGCGCGTGGCGCTCGCGCGTTCGCTGGTGACGCAGCCTCGCCTGCTGTTGCTCGATGAGCCGCTTTCGGCGCTGGACGCGCGTATTCGTAAGCATCTGCGCGAACAAATCCGCCGTATTCAGCGTGAAATGAACCTGACCGCCATTTTCGTGACACACGATCAGGAAGAGGCGCTGACCATGTCTGACCGTATTGTGCTGATGAATAAAGGGCAAATCGTTCAGAATGGCGACGCCGAAACATTGTATACTGCACCGGTCAACGCTTTTGCCGCCGGGTTTATCGGCAGTTATAACCTGCTGACGCCCGAACAGGCATTCACATTGACGGGGCAAAGTTATGGTTCACAGGTCGCTATCCGGCCCGAATCGATCGCACTTTGCGCGCCCAATCAGGGAATTACCGCCCGAATTCTTCACCATAGCCTGCTGGGCAACGTCGTGCGTTATCGTGTTGTGGCTCACAATGTCGAACTGTCGGTGGATGTTTTAAACCGTTCTGTCGAGGCTTTGCTCCCCGACGACACCGATATTGGTCTACAGTTAGATCTTGAAACTCTAAGAGAAGTTGCATGAATCTCGCGCTTTTTGATCTCGATGAAACGCTGATTAGCGGCGACTGTTCGAGCCTCTGGTCGGCCTTTATGGTTAAAGAAGGATGGGTCGAAAAACCCGATTTGTTCCTCGAGCAAGACGCTGAAATGATGCGACTCTACGCCATCGGCCAGATGGACATGACCGCGTACATGAACTGGACCTTAAGCCCGCTTAAAGGTCGCAGCGAAACCGAGGTGACGGCGATGGTCGAGCGCTTCGTCCATGAGATTATCGCCGCGCGCGTTTATGACGACGCGCGACAGTGCATCGACCAACACCGCGCCAATGGCGATCGCACGATTGTGATTTCCGCATCAGGCGAACACCTGGTGGCCCCGATTGCGAAATACCTTGGCATTGACGAGACGCTGGCAATCGGCGTCGAAACGGCCAACGGTCTGTATACCGGCTTTACCCAAGGCGTGCTGACTTTCCGGGAAGGAAAGGTGGCGCGGCTGATGACCCTGTTAAATCAGGACGCGACTCAGCTCGCCCACGCTATTTTTTATTCGGACTCACACAACGATTTGCCGCTGCTGAATCTGGTCGGCAAACCTTGCGTTGTTAATCCGGATGCTATCCTGCTCCAACACGCCAGGCAGGCAGGATGGCCTATACATGCCTGGCGCTAAAGGAGTTTTTATTTAGTGTTAACTCTTCTTCATTTACTTTCTGCAGTTTCTTTACTCGTGTGGGGTACGCATATTGTGCGTACAGGCATCATGCGGGTGTTTGGTGCCAACTTGCGGCGCGTGCTCAGTAGCAGCGTCGAGAAAAAGCCGCTGGCCTTTGTTTCCGGTATTGGCGTAACCGCGCTGGTGCAAAGCAGTAACGCAACCGCACTGCTGGTTACCTCGTTTGTGGCACAAGGTCTGGTCGCACTTTCTCCGGCACTGGTGATTATTCTCGGAGCCGACGTCGGGACCGCGCTGATGGCTCGCGTGCTGACCTTCGATCTCTCCTGGCTTTCGCCGCTGCTGATTTTCGTGGGCGTCGCCTTCTTCCTGAGTCGTAAACAGACACGCGCCGGCCAGATGGGCCGCGTCGGTATTGGCCTCGGGCTGATTTTGCTGGCACTGGAGCTTATCGTCACGGCTGCGACGCCGATTATGCAAGGCTCCGGCGTTAAAGTGCTGTTCTCCTCGCTTACCGGCGACAGTATTCTCGATGCGCTGACCGGCGCCGTTTTTGCGATTATCAGTTACTCGAGTCTGGCGGCGGTATTGTTAACCGCAACGCTTGCCGCGACGGGCGTGATTTCGCTGAAAGTGTCGCTGTGTCTGGTGATCGGTGCCAACCTTGGCAGCGGCATTTTAGCGATGATCAACGCCAGCAAACAGAATGCGGCGGGGCGTCGCGTGGCGCTCGGCAGCCTGTTGTTCAAGCTGATCGGCTGTATTATCGTGCTGCCGTTTATTGGGCCGCTGACCGATCTGCTGGCACGAATCGGCATTCCCGATGAAGAGCTGGTTATCTATTTCCACGTGTTCTACAACCTGATCCGCTGTCTTGCGCTCGTTCCGGCAGCAGAAATGATGGCGAAAATCTGCGAGCTGTGGATTGCCGAGCAGCCCGAAGATGACCCGCGTTTGCGTCCGCGACACCTTGATACCAGCGCAATCGACACGCCGTCACTGGCGCTGGCCAACGCCGCGCGCGAGACGCTGCGCATGGGCGACGTCGTTGAACACATGATGATTCTTCAGCATGAAGTGATGCACGGCAAGCTGGCGCAGGACCGCGAAATCCGTCGTTTGGACGATGACGTTGACGTGCTGTATACCGCAATCAAACTTTATCTGGCGCAAATCCATAAAGACGATTTGGGTGAAGACGATTCACGGCGCTGGGCCGAAATCATTGAAATGGCGCTGAATCTTGAGCAGGCGGGCGACATTATCGAGCGTATGACCGGCGATATCACCGCCAAGTCGCACGACACGCGCCGCGCCTTCTCGGCAGAAGGTTTGGGCGAACTTGATAACCTGCACGAGAAGCTGGTGGATAACCTGCGCTTGAGCCTGTCGGTATTTTTATCCAGTGATATCACCAGCGCGAAACGCCTGCGTCGCTCGAAACACCGTTTCCGCCTGCTAGACCGTCGTTATGCCCACGCGCACGTCGACCGTTTGCATCAGCATAACGTGCAAAGTATTGAAACAAGCTCGCTGCACCTCGGCCTGCTCGGCGACATGAAACGCCTCAACTCGCTGTTCTGTGCCGTAGCTTATAACGTGCTGGAAAAAGACGAGCAAGACGACGAGCGCGAAGATCTCGACGACGCCCGCAGCATGGTCAAATAACCTAAAATACCGCCATTAAAAAAGGGTCACGTTTATCGCGTGACCCTTTTTATTCAATGATTAAATTCAAGATTTCCTATCCAAGTCTGCGAAATCACCTCTTGTATAAAAAATCATGTATTTTGATTTGTTTGGCAGTCAGGTTTTTCAATTATGACTTTGGTCGAATCATCGCGGAGTTTTGCGTTAATTTCTATAATACGTGCCTCAGCTAGAGCCTGCTTGGTTGTAGCCGAAGGACGTTGCCTGTATTCCGCGAGTAGATTATTTGCTTTCATTAAGTTTCTCTCCGTTAGCTCTAGGCATTGTACTTTCGGTACAAACAATGAACAATTAACGTAAAGTATTTATCCTTGATTACCGCCATTAAAAAAGGGTCACGTTTATCGCGTGACCCTTTTTACTTTCAAAAACTGACGATAACAAATAGCCGCTAATTAGCGAGGAAGGCTATTTTTCTCGTCTTTATTGACCGGACGACCCGACCAGTAACCGGCCAGCAGCGAGCCGGAGAGGTTGTGCCAAACGGAGAAGATGGCGCCGGGCAGGGCGGCGATCGGGGTGAAATAGAGTTTACCGAGCGTTGCTGCCAAACCTGAGTTCTGCATGCCGACTTCAAGCGCGATGGTGCGGCAGGTGGTCTCGTCGAAACCAAACAGCTTGCCACCAAAGTAGCCGCTGAGCAGGCCAATCGCGTTGTGCAGGATTACGGCGATGACGACGACCAGTCCAACGGAGCCGATCAAACTCTGGCTGCCCGCGATAACCGCGCTGATGATGGCAAGAATACAGACCATCGAAAACAGCGGCAGGAAAGGTTCAATGCGTTTTACGGCTTTGGTGAACAGGTGATGAATAATAAGGCCCGCTAGAATCGGGATCACCACGATTTTCAGGATGCTCATCAGCATGCCTTCAACATCCACCTGAATGTGCGTGTCGACATACAAACGGGTAAGAAGAGGCGTGGCAAATACGCCGACCAGCGTGGAGACGGAGGAGATGGTCACGGAAAGTGCCACGTCGCCTTTAGCTAGATAAATCATTACGTTGGATGCCGTTCCGCTGGCCACGCTGCCGACCAGAATCATGCCGGCCGCCAAATCGTCAGGCATATGGAACAGCTTTGCCAGCAGCCACGCCGCGAGCGGCATCACCAGATAATGCAGGAAAGTGGCCGCCGCAACCGGCGCAGGACGCGAAAGAACGCGTTTAAAATCGCCAAACTCCAGCGTGACGCCCATCGCGAACATAATCAACATTAACAAGGTGCTGACGTGCGGGCCGATAGGCGTAAAGGTGTTTGGCGTGTAATAGGCGGCAACCGCCAGCAAAACGGCCCACAGGGGGAACAGACGTGTGATTTTGGCTAACATGCAGGGACTTCCTCAGTGTTTTATAGTTTTATGTTTCGATGTTGTGTATTTCTTATTTAGGGGGTCTTGCTCATTTAAAAAAAGCCGGGTCTTTCGACTCGGCTTTTCTTGTTACGCGCGGGAATCGAAAATCGATTAATCCTGCTCGAATAGGTTGTGGTGCAGCTTTTGCACGACCTGATTGGCGTCATCGCCCGGCACCAGGAAGCACAGGTTGTAGCTGCTCGCCCCGTAACAGATCATGCGGATGTTGAACGGGTCCAGCACGCCGAACACTTCTTTACCTACGCCGCAGGCCTGCGACAGCTTGTTGCCGATAATCGCGATCAGCGCCAGATTCTCTTCAACCTCAACGCGACACAGCGAAGAGAGCTCGGTCAGTAGCGAGGTGGTCAGCAGGCTGTCACCGGACGAGGTTGAGCCGGTGGTATCCAGCGTCAGCGCGATGCTGACTTCGGAAGTCGTAATCAGATCCACAGAGATATTATGGCGCGCCAAAATGCTGAACACTTCGGCGAGGAAACCCTGTGAATGCAGCATGGTCATGCTGTGCAGCGTCAGTAAAGTCTGCTTGCGGCGCAGGGCCAGCGCGCGGAACAGCGGCGGGTTTTCAGTGGTGTTGCACACCAGCGTGCCGCCGGCTGACGGGTCTTTGCTCGAGCCGACAAACACCGGAATGCCGCGACGAACCGCAGGCAGCAGCGTGGCCGGATGCAGCACTTTCGCGCCAAAGGTCGCCATTTCGGCGGCTTCTTCAAAGGCGATGCGATCGATACGTTTTGCGGCAGGCACGACGCGCGGGTCGGTCGTGTAAATGCCCGGCACGTCGGTCCAGATGTCAACGCGCACGGCACCCAGCGCTTCGCCCAGCAGGGCGGCGGTGTAATCGCTGCCACCGCGTCCGAGCGTCGTTGTGCGACCTTTAGGTTCGGCACCGATAAAGCCCTGCGTGACGATCAGCGCTTCGGCAATGCGCGGCGCCAACTGCTGGCTGGTCAGTTCGAGAAGCGCGTGCGTGTCTGGCTCGGCACGACCAAAACGGTCGTTGGTACGCATGATTTTACGCACGTCAAACCATTCGGCAGAAACCTGACGCTGACGCAGAATTTCAACAAACAGCAGGGTAGACATCATCTCGCCATGGCTGACCAGCTCGTCGGTCAACGCGGTCGAGGTCGCCAGACTGGCCGCTTCGGACAGCATGCCGATATTTTCGAGCATACGTTCGATTTCGTCGTGAATAACGGACGGCGTATCGAGACGGTCGATAATGGCGGTTTGGATGCGGCGAATCTCTTCCAGCAGCACGGCGCGGCGTTCGCTCTCTTTGCCTTCGGCCAGTTCTACCAGCAGATTAGTCACGCCAGCGGAGGCGGAAAGGACCACCACGCGAACGTCAGGATTGGAAAGCACCACATCGGCGCTGCGGTTCATGGCTTCGAAATCCGCCACGCTGGTGCCACCAAATTTGGCGATGACCGTTTTGCTCAGGGGAGACAGGTCTGCGTTGCGGGGTGCTGCTTGATTCATTTAAAACCTCGTGTCAGGGTCGTCCTTTTATAAGACGGCCTTTTTAATTGCATATTCCTTGGCACAAGGGTAGAGCGGGAAACGGGAGCAGGCGTAGAAATGCTACGGTACACCCAGAAGCGCCCCACCATGCCAATAGCTCTGAGAGCTATAGCGGTGACAACCCAGAGGATTCAGCCCCTGTAGTCGATCTTTTCCCAACCGTTGGGTGTCTGACCTCGGCGTCGCACCCCATAATGCACCTTCATCGGATACGGTTCCTCCGATACATTGCCTGGGCGACGCGCCTCTTCTGGCCTACACGCGCGGACGCGCATAAGTTAGGCGCCTAGAATTACCGGTTCTGCGCCTCCTGTCAACGATCAGAGGGCATCTGAACCACATTTTGAAGAATTGTCATCTATTCTTTCTTGCGGTAGTTGTCTATTGAGCGGCTTTGCCAACAGTTATTACCTATTGCAAGAAACGCAAGAAAAGGCATCTCATCTTCCGAAATAGCGGATACAATCAAGGCAGTTGCGCTAAATAATAGTCAAGATGTCACCTTACATTCTCAGCCTAAGAGCATTGCTATGAAAAATATCAATCCAACTCAAACCGCTGCCTGGCAAGCCCTGCAGCAGCATTTCGACCGAGTAAAAGATGTAGAAATCAGTCATCTGTTTGCTGAAGATGGCGATCGTTTTTCCAAGTTCTCGGCGACCTTCGACGATCAGATTCTGGTCGACTATTCAAAAAACCGCATCACCACAGAAACGCTGGAAAAACTACAGGCGCTGGCGAAAGAGACCGAGCTGCAGGAAGCGATTAAGTCGATGTTCTCCGGTGAGAAAATCAACCGTACCGAAGACCGCGCCGTGCTGCACGTCGCGCTGCGTAACCGTAGCAACACGCCCATTGTCGTTGATGGCAAAGACGTGATGCCGGAAGTCAACGCGGTGCTGGCAAAAATCAAAAGCTTCACCGAGCGCGTGATCGGCGGCAGCTGGAAAGGTTATACCGGCAAGCCAATCACTGATGTGGTTAACATCGGTATCGGCGGCTCCGACCTGGGTCCATTCATGGTGACCGAGGCGCTGCGTCCTTATAAAAATCATCTGAACATGCATTTCGTTTCCAACGTTGACGGTACACACATCGCCGAAACGCTGAAACCGCTGGACCCTGAAACCACGCTGTTCCTGGTGGCGTCCAAAACCTTCACCACGCAAGAAACCATGACCAACGCCCACAGCGCGCGCGACTGGTTCCTGAAAACCGCCGGTGACGAGCAGCACGTCGCGAAACACTTCGCCGCGCTCTCGACCAATGGCAAAGCCGTTTCCGAATTTGGAATCGATACCGACAACATGTTCGAATTCTGGGACTGGGTCGGCGGTCGTTATTCACTGTGGTCCGCGATCGGTCTTTCTATCGCACTGTCCGTCGGTTTCGAAAACTTCGAGCAGCTGCTGAGCGGCGCGCACGCGATGGACAAACACTTCGCCGAAACGCCTGCCGAGAAAAACCTGCCGATTATTCTGGCGCTGATTGGTATCTGGTATAACGATTTCTACGGCACCGAAACCGAAGCGATTCTGCCATACGACCAGTATCTGCACCGCTTTGCTGCCTATTTCCAGCAGGGCAACATGGAATCCAACGGCAAATACGTTGACCGTAACGGTTCGCCAGTGGATTACCAAACCGGCCCAATTATCTGGGGCGAGCCGGGCACCAACGGCCAGCACGCGTTCTATCAGCTGATTCATCAGGGCACCAAAATCGTCCCTTGTGACTTCATCGCGCCCGCTATCAGCCACAACCCGCTCAGCGATCACCACTCCAAACTGCTGTCTAACTTCTTTGCACAAACCGAGGCGCTGGCCTTTGGTAAGTCACTGGAAACAGTAGAAGAAGAGTTCGCCGCGCAGGGTAAAAAGCCGGAAGAGGTCAAGCACGTTGCGCCTTTCAAAGTGTTCGAAGGCAATCGCCCAACCAACTCAATCCTGCTGCGCGAAATTACGCCGTACAGCCTGGGCGCGCTGATTGCGCTGTATGAGCACAAAATCTTTACGCAGGGCGCTATCCTGAACATCTACACCTTCGACCAATGGGGCGTAGAGTTAGGTAAGCAGCTGGCTAACCGTATTCTGCCAGAGCTTGAAAACAATGAAGAAATCAGCGGTCATGATGCATCGACCAATGGTTTGATCAACCGTTTCAAAGCGTGGCGTTAAGGTTTTTTGCCGATAAAAAGGCAGTAAAAGTTTAACAAGACCGACCTTATTTCTGCCGCCTCAAACCACTAGGTTTAGGCGGCAGACTTGTTTTTTATTTATAGAATTGTTTGGTTTATCAAAACCGCATGTTGTTTATAATAATATTTGCCCCCGCTTCCATCGGCATTGCCGACTCGATATTTAGCAACAAATTATCCTGCTCAATAAAATAGCCCGGCGCAGAAAATGCGTTTGCTGCGAATCGGCGCTGACCCTGAACAAAGGTCGCGTACCGCGCCTGATAGTAATTAATGCCGCCTTCAATCTCGAGATGCAGCCCGTCAGCGTGAGATAATTCGCTGTGCAGCGGCCCCAAAAGCCAACTCACTGGACCCTCGCCGCGCCTCGATATTCGCGCCAGCGATGAAGGATCGGCGTTTATCGTCGTTTCGCCATTAATCACCAGCTTTTGCGCTATTTCGCCCGCCATAATCAACGCCAAATTATTGATTTGGCAGGCTGAAAAATGCGTTTCCTGATTATTCAGCAGCAGCGACGTTTCGGCGTGGACGCCCTCAAAATGGCAGTGCGAAAAATAGACTCGTGATGCGCCCTGCAACGAGTTGCGCAGCGTAGGGGAAGGATGAGAACCAATGTAAGGATCGTCGCGTTCGAGATCGCTGATGGTGGAGTCGTGGCGAGCATCGAGCGTAAACGCGCAGTTATCCAGCAAAGTCATTTTCTGGCTAAGCTGCTGATGCTGAACCAGCGTTAACTCGCCGTTTACGCTACAGTTTCTGACCGTCAGGCCGTCACAGTGCAGGCGCAATATGCCTAATCCGCCGTGGGTATCGTTGCGATAAATCTGCACGTCGGTGAGAGTTAAGTCGCTGATAAAGGTATTGGCGATCAGGACGGAACAGACGTGCTGACTGATAGCGATTCTGGCGGCGGACTGCCCCCATTCAATGCCCGAATTGGCGAGCGTGATGATGCCGGAATTGCCAATAAACTGTAAATCGTGCTCGTATTGGCCGTGGGTGACAAAAGCGCCGGTGCTGTCACCGTCGCTGTGACAATTTTGCACCACGCAGGAAGAGCTGGCGGTTAAGTCATTGAGATGACGCGCATTAGAGGTCGTGCAATCGACAATATTTCCATACTGACAGTAAATTTGCTGCGTCAGATAACCCGCGCCGCCCCATGAAACCGAAGGCGGATTGCTCAGCGAACACTGCTCGGTGCGAAAGAACGTGTTCCAACGGCGAAAAATCACCGACCAGAAAGTGCCTTGCGCATGAATTCGGTAAACGTCGCAGTAAATCGCGTATTCGAAGGTGATCGGCTGCGAACTGACGTCAGCCAGCTGGCCCTGGCCGATAAACTGCATATTTTGAATCGAGACATTTTTTATCGGCGTCACTTTGCGCCACGTTAAGGTTTCTCCCGTTTCCAGCTGCCAGCCGTTTCGATAATTTAAACGCACGTGGCTGGCGTCAATGTGCGCCGTTATTTGCACCAGCCGCTGGATTTTTCGCTGCCAGCGACCGGCCAGCTTGGCGGATTCAAGACAGTACCACTGCCCGACCGGAAACTGGCTACTGTCATCGACAGGGTAAATTTCATTGAGTAACGGCAGCGGTTGGCGCAGGGCGCGGGTGGTTACGCTTTTTTCTACCTCACCGCGAAAGGAGAAAATAGCCGACAGATAGTTCTCTTTCCTGTTTTCGAGCGGCGTAAGGCCCGAGGTAGTAATCGTATGGCCGCCAAAATCGAGGATAATATCGGAACGGGTAAAGAGGTGGCGCACGGAAAAGTTAAGCGACGTGTGCGCTTCAATTCGATGAATCAGTGGGTCATTGATCATCGCGTCCAGCGCGTCGTCGGCAGCATTGTCGCCATTGAAAATGCCAAACTGGCGGAAATCCATTACGCCGTTGTGCAGTTGCAGCCAGCGGCCTTTGATAATGCCCTGCGCCGAAATTATCGTGCCGTCGTTGGCGGGCTGTTCGTTTACGGCGTCCCAGTACATCAGCTTGCCGCCGCCGTCGCCCGCAAAATGGTAGCCGAGAACCACGGCGCAAAGCCTGTCTGGCGGCGCAGCGCGCTTTCTCAAAGCCGAGACATTATTGACGCTGACCATGCTGGTTGGATTCGCCGCCGCCGCCGTTAACAATCCGGCCGACACCACGCCGCCTGCCAGCCCTGAAAGCAGCTCTCGTCGATTTATCATCAGGATCCTTACGGAAGAGGGCGTGCAAAGGGTTTTTTGCAAACCGAGCCGCCAACGTTGAGTATCCGTGCTGGGCAAATAATAAGCAAACGTACGGCTGGCCTCACAACCCGCTTTCGCCACGCAAACGCTGTGGTATTCTGCTGACATTCAACAATAAGTGGGATCTGGATCACATGGCAGGATCAAAGAGGGCGACCGCGATCGCCGTCGTTATGCAGCGTTTATTAAACGTTTTTCTTTTAGGGTTGGCAGCAATTTTAATGCTGTTTTTAGGCCGGGAAACTTATCACCTTGCCTTGGTGCTGTTCGTTAATAACGATGAATCTTCGTCTTATATGCTGATTGAAGGCATCGTCATTTACTTCCTGTACTTCGAGTTTATCGCCTTGATTGTTAAGTATTTTGCCTCGGGTTATCACTTCCCGCTGCGCTATTTTATTTACATCGGCATCACGGCGATTATTCGCTTTATCATTGTCGATCATAAAAGCCCGATCGACACGCTGCTCTACACTGCCGCCATTCTGGTGCTGGTAGTGACGCTGTTCCTCGCCAATGGCGAACGCCTGAAACGCGAATAAATGATGACCCCGGCGGGATTACCGCCGGGAGTTTCTGCGCTAGAATGCCCGCCTGAATCCCTTTTTTGGTAGCGATCACTACCTGCTCGGAGTGTTAATGTCTGAGTCTTATGTGCCTTTTCCCAATGCTATTCACTGGTTCGAATTTACCGCCGATGTTCCGCCCGGGGTCGTAGACTGGCTGCTGGAGATGGGCTCGATGACCCGTCGTTTCGAGCAGCACTGCACCAAAGTCAGCGTCACGCCGCAGCGCGAATGTTTTATTGCACGCGCCGAGCTGAGCGACGGAGAAGCGGCACAACTGCCTGAAAGTGAACGTTATTGGCTGCGTGAAATCGTGCTGTTTGGCGATGAAGAACCCTGGCTGCTGGGGCGCACGGTGATTCCACTCGAAACGTTGACCGGCCCCGATCAGGCGCTGGTGGACCTCGGCACCCTGCCGCTCGGACGCTATTTGTTTAGCGGTAATCAACTTAGCCGTGACTATATTCATCTGGGCCAACAGGCTAAACACTGGGCGCGCCGCTCGCGGCTACGGCTGTCGGACAAGCCGCTGCTGCTGACCGAAATATTCCTGCCCGCCTCGCCGGTCTATTTTTGTACGGAAAAACCAGCGTAGCAAAACCGTCAAACTTGACTGATTATTTTATGCCTCAAGGAGAACACCACGTTGATAGGGACCAAAACACGGGGACAATGGCGCGATTATTGTCGCCTGATGCGAATTGACAAGCCGATTGGGTCGCTGCTGCTAATGTGGCCGACGCTGTGGGCGCTGTGGCTGGTTAGCGGCGGAATGCCGCCTATAAAAATTCTGATTATCTTCGTGCTGGGCGTGTTTTTCATGCGCGCGGCGGGTTGTGTCATCAATGATTACGCCGACAGAAAGGTCGACGGCCACGTAAAACGCACCGCCGGACGACCGCTGCCGAGTGGTGCTATCACCAGCAAACAGGCAAAAATGCTGTTCGGCGGCCTGGTGCTGGCCTCTTTCCTGCTGGCGCTGATGCTGAACGGTAAAACGATTCTGCTGTCGTTTGTCGCGCTGGGGCTGGCGTGGGTTTATCCGTTTATGAAACGGGTGAGTCATCTGCCGCAGGTGGTGCTGGGCGCGGCGTTTGGCTGGGCAATTCCGATGGCTTACATGGCGGTGGGTGAAACCTTGCCGCTGAGTTGCTGGCTGCTGTTTATCGCCAATCTGTGCTGGACGGTCGCCTATGACACGCAGTACGCCATGGTGGATAGAGACGACGACCTGAAGATTGGCGTCAAGTCGACCGCGATTCTGTTTGGACGCTACGACAACCTGATTATTGGCCTGTTACAGCTGGCGACGCTGGCGCTGATGATGATTATCGGCCATTTAAATCAGCTGGGCGCGCCGTTTTACTGGTCGCTGCTGCTGGCCGCCTGCCTGTTTGTTCATCAACAAAAAATCACTGCCAAACGCCAGCGCGATCTCTGCTTCCAGGCGTTTCGCAATAATAACTATGTCGGCATGGTGATGTTCATCGGCATCTTTCTGAGCTTTTATATGCGCTAAGCCTTTGTATATCTAGTTAATAAGTTTAGAAAGCAGAAAAGGAAAACCCCGCTAATCGCAAGACTGGCGGGGTTTTTTATTGGCTTTCAACGCGCAATTCACGCGAAACGAAAAAGTTTAGTGGTCGGTATCTCGCACGTCGATCTTCGGTTCGTCTGGCGGTTCAGTCGCAGCAGGCAACTCAGAAGGCATGCCGGCGCTTTCGATGGTCAAGCGAATGTCGGGCGTGATCAGGTCGCTGAGAATGGTGTAAATCTCGCGCGTGTGCTCCGGAATCGCATCACCAATATCGTTGATGTAGCCTTCGTTACGCAGCGTGCCGACCAGCGTGGTGAATACCGCCTTGTCGAAGAACTCCGGCGCATTAATCCCGTGCAGCACCGAAAGACGCTGCGCCATGATCCGGCTCTCTTTCTCGAGCGCGCCGCGACTTATGCTCGGATTATTGCTCAGTAAGGAGAGCGTAATCGCGTAGCGTTGCAGGGTTTCACGCACGCCCGCCGCCAGCAGTTGCAACGGACGGTTGCGCAGCGGATTCAGCGACAGACGATCGCCGGTAATCAGAATCAGCTCCTGACGTGCCAGTTCGCTGCTTAATACCTCTAACAATTCAGGCAGCTGCGCCTTATCGTAGTGCATAAACAGTTCGGCTTTCATCATCGGATAAATCAGCTCGACCTGACGCAGCAGCTCGGTTTTACTAACTTCACCGTGATGCAGCACGATGCTGGCAATCAGTGAAGGCATCACCAGCAGGTGATGAATATTGTTGCGATAATAGGTCATCAGCACCGCCTGCTCGCGCGGCAGAATGATGATATCGCCAATATTGTCCTTCTCGACCTGGAACTTGTTCATGTTCAGGGCGTGATCCAGCAGCGCGTCGGCGGTGTGTTCCGGCACGGTGGAATCCTGATTGTAAGGCACGTTGCGCAGTAGTTGCAGGTAGCAGTCGAGCTGTTCAATCAGCTGTTCGCGGGTCAAAGAACGTTGGCGCGAAGCCAGCAGCGCCGTCGAGCAGAGATTCATCGCGTTGGCCGCAGCCGAGTTATTGATGCGCACCATAATCTTGTCCGCAATGTCCTGCACGGTTGGCGTCAACCAGCTCGGACGATGGGCTTCGATAGGGTCGATAGAGTCGCGCCACTGCGGCACGTTCTGGTTTAGGTACGGCGTTAAATGCAGCGGCTCGCCAAAGTTGACGTAGCCCTGACCCAGATTGCGCAATTTACGCAAGCCGTTGATCATCTGCATGAAACTCTCTTTCTCTTTGGTCGCACCGCGCAGCTCTTTGGCGTAGGTACCGACCTCCATTACATGCTCGTAACCGATATAAATCGGCACAAGAGTAATCGGACGCGAACCGCCGCGCAGCATGGCCTGAATGGTCATCGACAGCGTGCCGGTTTTCGGTTCGAGCAGGCGACCCGTGCGTGAACGTCCACCTTCAACAAAGTATTCTACCGAGTAACCCCGGCTAAACAGTTCGCCCAGATATTCGCGGAATACCGTGGAGTAAAGTTTATTGCCTTTAAAGGTACGACGAATAAAGAACGCGCCCAGACGACGGAAAATCGGGCCCGCCGGCCAGAAATTCAGGTTGATACCCGCCGCGATGTGCGGAGGAACCAGACCCTGATGATAGAGCACGTAGGAAAGCAGCAGGTAGTCCATGTGGCTGCGATGGCAGGGCACATAAACGATTTCCTGACCGTCCTGCGCTAACTGACGCACGCGCTCGGCGTTGTTAACGTTGATACCTTTATAAAGACGGTTCCAGGTCCAGCTCAGCACGCGGTCGGAGAGGCGCACGGCTTCATAGTTGAAGTCGGCGGCAATTTCTTCCATCAGCGCTATCGCGTTCTGCTGCGCCTTGTCGTAAGAGATCTTTTTGGTTCGCGCTTCATCTTCAACCGCTTTTTCAATGGCTTTCGAGGCCAGTAGCTTGTTGAACAGGTCTTGACGCACCGGCAGACGAGGCCCGACAGCGGCGTGACGTTGACGCGAGAAGTGCATCCGCGCGACGCGAGCAAGCTTGTGGGCGATGGTTTTATCCGTGCCGTGCTGGGTCGCCATATCGCGCAGAGAAACGGTGTTGGAGAAACGCACAAAGCTGTCGCGCCCCAGCCAGAGCACCGCGAAGAACTTCTGGACGCCGTTCAGCACGCGCAAATGTGGCGTGTCTTGACCTTCACGACCCGGAGCACGGCCAAACATAACAGACACCGGCAGCATCTGAATGTCGAGATTTGGATTATTGCGATGCAGATCGAGATAATCGTGGAACAGCTTTACCGATTCCTGCTGATGCTGGTAATAAGGGAAGACGCGCGGCCCTTCACCGATGAAAACGTGGCTCGGCAGCTGCACGCCGTCGATTTCCAGCGGAATGAGAGGGTCGGGCAGATTCTGCGCCAGGCACTGGGCCCGCAGCGTCAGAAGGTCGGCCTTGGAGTTATAAGGCAAAACATACAGAATCGGGCGCGTTGGGTCCAAACGCATTTCCGTCACCGGATCTGTAGGAATGACCTTGCTGCTTACCAGCATTTTTAGCGGTAAATTCAGTAAGGTATAATAAAGTCTACGCCATCCTGACATAAAAAATGTGAAGCCTCTTGTTAGCAATTCGCGGCAAGGATACCAGAAAGCCGGTATGAGATCTGTGGTGATAGGACAACCGATTCAGGCTAAAATGCCTGAAAATCACTTTAAGACGCAAAATATAATGACAAATCAGGTCACCGGACTCACCCGAATTTACAAGGCTGCCGGATATTCTTTAAAAGGATTAACCTCGGCCTGGAAGCACGAAGCCGCCTTTCGACAGGAAGCCGTGGTCGTCATTCCCGCCATCTTACTGGCATTTTACCTTGATGTGAGCAGCATCGAGCGTATTTTAATGATCGGATCACTGATTTTGGTGCTGGTGGTTGAATTATTGAACAGCGCCATAGAAGCCGCCATTGACCGAATCGGGCCAGAATTTCACACCCTTTCGGGCAGGGCGAAAGACATGGGCTCCGCCGCCGTGCTGATCGCCATTTTATTTGCACTTTTTACCTGGTTAACGATCCTCGTGCCGCACTGGCGCTAGAGTTACGGCAAAAGTTGGCGAAAGTGACGGCAAAAGAATATTGAATATTTAAAAGCCGCTTAATGTTTGTTTTTTGTGTACTCTCTGGTTTTCATTCCAGCTTTACCTGTATATACTCACAGCTAGACTGTATAAACAAACAGGGGGCGACATGAAAGCACTTACAGCTAGACAACAAGAGGTCTATGACCTTATTCGCGATCATATCGCCACCACCGGTATGCCGCCAACGCGTGCAGAAATTGCTACCCGACTCGGGTTCCGTTCTCCCAACGCGGCAGAAGAGCATTTGAAAGCTCTGGCGCGCAAGAACGTCATCGAGATTGTTTCCGGTGCGTCACGCGGTATTCGCCTGTTAATGGAAGAAGAAGACGGTTTGCCGCTAATTGGCCGTGTTGCTGCCGGTGAGCCTTTGCTCGCGACTCAGCACATCGAAGCGCATTATCAGGTCGATCCTGCAATGTTCAAACCTAACGCCGACTTCCTGCTGCGCGTCAGCGGCATGTCGATGCGTGATATCGGTATTCTCGACGGCGATCTGCTGGCTGTCCACAAAACCCAGGATGCCCGTAATGGTCAGGTTGTGGTTGCGCGTATCGACGACGAAGTGACAGTAAAACGTCTCAAAAAGCAGGGCAATATTATTCAGCTGCTGCCTGAAAACAGTGACTTCGAGCCAATCGTTGTCGACCTGCGCGAGCAGAGCTTCAGCATTGAAGGCTTGGCCGTAGGCGTAATTCGTAACGGCGACTGGTCCTAGTTTTTATTAGCTGCAATCGAGCGTGACGGCTCTTCTATGTCGTCATGCTGCATCCTTGTCACACGTTAAGGATTACGCGTTACGTCATTACGCGTTAAATGATGACGTGTTAAGTCATTGCGTGTTAAGTCTGGCTTTACTTTAAAAGCGTTGCTGCTTAAGTTGGGATCGACACCCATTTATTGAGCGCCGCCTTTCATGTCTGCATTTTCTAGCCTGTCCTTGATTTAGAAAATAACATGCCCCTACTTCATAAAATAAAAAGCACCTTTCTAAGCCCGACCGACAAAGCGCTGTGGTTGCTGGCTCTCCCGATGATTTTCTCCAATATTACCGTGCCGCTATTAGGACTGGTCGATACTGCCGTCATCGGCCATCTCGACAGCCCCGACTATCTCGGCGGCGTCGCGGTGGGTGCCATGGTAACCAGCTTCCTGTTTATGCTGCTGCTTTTCCTGCGCATGAGTACCACAGGTTTAACCGCGCAGGCGCTCGGCGCACAAGATAATGTTCGGCTAGCCCGCGCTTTCGTGCAGCCTTTTTTATTGGCGCTGATTGCCGGGGCGCTGATCTTCCTGTTTCGCCACCCTTTGATTTCGCTCGCTTTACAGATTGTGGGCGGCAGTCAGGCCGTGTTGCAACAGGCGCAGATTTTCTTGTCTATTCGCTGGTATAGCGCGCCGGCCTCTTTGGCGAATCTGGTGATTCTGGGCTGGTTGCTGGGCATTCAATATGTGCGTGCGCCGGTCATTATGCTGATCGCCGGAAACATGCTTAACGTGATTCTAGATTTGTGGCTGGTCGTTGATCTTGGCTGGAATGTGAAAGGCGCTGCGGTCGCGACGGTCTGTTCAGAATATGCCACGCTGGTGCTCGGCCTGTGGCTGGTTTCGATTGTTATGAGAAGGCGCGGCATCACCTGGCTGATGTTGAAACAGGCGTGGCGCGGCAATCTGCGTAAACTCTTTGCTCTAAACCGCGACATCATGCTGCGTTCGCTGCTCATCCAGCTGTGCTTTGCGTCGCTAACGGTGATCGGTGCGCGTTTAGGTAGCCAAACTGTGGCGGTAAATGCCGTATTAATGAATTTGCTGACCTTCACGGCGTTTGCGCTGGACGGCTTTGCTTACGCGGTCGAGGCGCATTCCGGCCAGGCGTTTGGCGCGAAGGATAAAAGCCAGCTGCTCAAAGTCTGGCATGCGGCCTGTCGTCAGGCAGGGTTGGTTGCGGTAGGTTTTGCCATCGTTTATGCCGTAGCGGGTGAGCAAATCGTCAACCTGCTGACCTCGCTGCCCGAGTTAAGAACTCTCGCCGATCGCTATCTTGGCTGGCAAATCGTGTTACCGCTGGTCGGCGTGTGGTGTTATCTGCTCGACGGCATGTTTATAGGCGCCACTCGCGGCAAAGAGATGCGTAACAGCATGGCGGTTGCGGCGGCGGGTTATGCGATTTCCTTACTGACATTACCCGTGCTTCACAATCACGCGCTGTGGCTTGCGGTTGCCGTCTTTCTTTCACTGCGGGGTTTGGCGTTGGGCTGGGTCTGGCGACAATATTGGCGTCGCGATAGCTGGTTTTAAATGCTTTGGATTATTCCGAGTTATAAGCAGATTGACTCAATATCCCTGCATTTCCGAAACTCTCTACTACAATTAGTACTGTTGAAAGGCATTAAACAAGTGCCACATAACCAGAGCTAATACAGGAGAGTTTACGATGAATAAGGATCAAGCAGACGGTAACTGGAAACAATTTAAAGGCAAAGTTAAAGAAAAATGGGGCAAGCTAACCGACGACGATCTGACTGTCGTAGAGGGTAAGCGCGACCAGCTGGTCGGTAAAATCCAGGAACGTTATGGATACCAGAAAGACGAAGCCGAGAAAGAACTCAAATCTTGGGAAACGGACAACAAGTACCACTGGTAGTCGAGTAAAGAGTGGTAGTCGTTAGTTTCTCAAAAGCTGCATCCTGAAATTTAAAAGCTGCTCCTACCCAAGGTGCTTTTCAGGATGCAGGGTACAAGGATGTACCTACCCGTTTTTTACCCTTCTTAGGCCATTTTCCCCGCTTCAACTTTTTTTCAATTTCTTCATCAACTTCGCCATCAACTTCTCTATCAACACTTTTACTCTTTTGTCGGCACAAACAGCAAATGACCTCTTTCTAGAGATTTCGATCCCGCTGGCCCATCTTGTGGGTGCGAAACACCGTTCATGACAGGAATATCAGTAAAGTCAAAAGGTGAGATATTTTCAAGGCAGGCGACATTTACGCCGTATTGCGTGGGAGTAGAGCGACGCTGGTGGTGCGTGTAAATGCCACAAATCGAGCAAAAGTAGTGTCTTGCCGTCATGGTATTGAAGCGATATTCGGTAAGTTTATCTTCGCCCTGCAAAATTTCTATGTCTGCCAATTCTGCTGAAACCACTACCGCGCCGCGCATTCTGCAATAAGAGCAATCGCAGCGTCTGGCGGTCTTAAAGCCGTCGGTAAGTTTGACGCTGAATTTTACTGCGCCGCAGTGACAACTGCCGTTAAGTGCGTTTTCCATATAAAAGCTCCCCGTCTCATCGTGACTGAAAGCTTAGTACATTTGTGTGACTCGTAGATGGCATTACGCGCAGGTGTCGAGATTTTTGAATAGGCGAAACTTAGCGTTTTTTAACCGCGATGCTGTGATCGTGCTCGCAATGGTCGTGACTTTCGCAGGCTTCAACGACCGAGCAGTCGGCACACAGGCCGTGAGCTTCGACCACGGAATGGCGCAGCACAAAGCCTGACTCTTTCGCCAGCTTGCCGAGGCGCTCTTCAATACCGTCGGTGGTTTTTTCAGTGACTAAACCGCAGCGATCGCAGATATACAGCGCCGAAGTGTGGCTCGGTTCTTCAAAATGATGGCAGACAACATAGCTATTGGCCGACTCGACGCGATGGATAAAACCCTGTTCGAGCAGGAAGTCGAGTGCGCGATAAACGGTAGGCGGTTTAGCCTGCGGCTCGGTTTTACGTAGCAGGTCGAGCAGGTCATAGGCGCTGATGGCACCGGGTTGTTCCGTCATCAGACGCAACACTTCAAGCCGCTGCGGGGTAAGCCGAACGCTACGTTGCTGGCAAAGGCGCTCAGCTTGAATGAGGATATTTTCCGTAGTGGTTGAGTTCATCGCGACGTCTCTGCATAAATAGAATGCCGATTTTACCATGCTTCCGGCTATTCTCCGAGGGGTACGCCGCAGTATCCTTTTTAACCCTGAATTTAATCGTCAATAATTAATCCTGCTATTTGGCTGCTGGCTTGTCGCGCTGTTTAGCGGCCTTTATTGCTGTCGATAACCCCTTTTCGTATCCGGATTTATATCCCGCCTCAAAGTCTATCTTGGCGTTTCGAATGCGAGGGATCGCATACTGTTGACGTCGACGAATAACCGCCTCTGCGTTATCGGAAACTATTTCATTCATATACTCTTCGAATGCTGTCATGTGTTGCCTTTGCTGCGTGAGAGGGGCTATCTGACTTTCAGCCATTCGCCTTCAGTGCCCAAATGCGCGCAGACGCCACGCCCGGGCGCGACCACCAGTTTGGGAACTCCGTCATCGTCAATAATGCGGCATACGAAACCAAACTTTGCCCACACGGGATAAAATTTTCCGGCCGTAAAGTAGTCGCAGTCGGTGTAGCGGGTAAGAATATATTCATCAGGATCTTTCATGGGATATTCTCTTCGTCGCGGCTCATTAAGCGGCATGGCGAAATAGAGAGGATGTAAAAAATTAACCAGTGACAGGTGTTACGTCTTTATTATGGAAGCCAGCGCAGGAAATGATTAGGTGGAATCATTCCTTATTTATATGCAGATTCCTTCGGCTTTAGAGGCCAGCACCCTTGAGCGCGAATATGATACAATAGGCCATACTTCAGCCAATTCTCGTGCCCACGCCTTGTAATTTTGCAGGCAATATCTTGTGCCGGGAACGCCTTACTTAGCCAAATAGATCCTAAATAGATAAAATGCTCGAAAATAAACCTAATACTGTCAAATCCGAGTTTAGCACCCAGCGTTTTTCCATTGCGCCGATGCTGGACTGGACCGATCGTCATTGCCGTCATTTCCATCGCCAGATGAGCCGCGAGGCGCTGCTGTACACCGAAATGGTGACTACCGGCGCGATTATTCACGGTAAGGGCGATTATCTCGAGTTTGGTCAGGAAGAGCATCCGGTGGCACTTCAGCTTGGCGGCAGCAATCCGCAAGATTTGGCCACCTGCGCCAAACTCGCCGAAGCGCGCGGCTATGATGAAATCAATTTAAACGTGGGCTGTCCATCAGACCGCGTACAAAACGGCATGTTTGGCGCCTGCCTGATGGCGCAGGCTTCGCTGGTCGCAGACTGCGTCAAGGCAATGCGCGACGTGGTGTCGATTCCGGTCACTGTCAAAACCCGTATCGGCATCGACGAGCTCGACAGCTACGAATTCCTCTGTGACTTCGTTCAACAAGTTTCGGGTCACGGCGAGTGCGACACCTTTATTATCCACGCCAGAAAAGCTTGGCTGTCGGGGTTGAGTCCTAAAGAGAACCGCGAAGTGCCGCCGTTGGACTATCCGCGCGTGTATCAACTCAAACGCGATTTCCCGCATCTGACGATGGCAATTAACGGCGGCATCAAAACGCTGGACGAAGCTGCGCAGCATTTGCAGCACATGGATGGCGTGATGATGGGCCGCGAAGCCTATCAGAATCCGTCGATTTTGCTGGATGTCGACCGTCAACTGTTTGGCAGTGACGCGCCTGCGCTGACCGGGCCAGACGTGATCCGCTCGCTTTACCCTTACATCGAAGCGGAGCTGTCGAAAGGCACTTATCTGGGTCACATTACCCGTCACATTTTGGGTATTTTCCAGGGGATCCCGGGTGCGCGTCAGTGGCGTCGTCATTTGAGTGAAAACGCTCATAAACCGGGCGCAGGTATTGACGTGGTAGAGCAAGCTTTGGCGATGGTGACCCGACCGCAAATGGCGGCCAGTGACACGCAGCACACGCTAAAAATTAACTAACTGTTAGTCTGTCTGACTAACAAAAGCAGTATCACTTTAAACCCGTCCTCATGGCGGGTTTTTTATTGCTTATATTTCAATGGGTTATATATGTGATTAACTGGCACGCTTCTTGATATATCTCCTGTAGTAATTGTTTTTAATGCGTGGCTTTATTAAAACGTTTTGATGTTGACGCGCACCTGCTACAGGAGTGATGTGATGGCTGAAATACTGTTCGTGCTTGGCTTTTTCTTTATGCTGCTGATGACCGGCATCTCTTTAATCGGCATGATCGCCGCGATGGTCGTTGGTTTCGCGCTGATGATGGTCGGCGGGTTATTTACGGTTGTTATTAAAATGTTGCCGTGGTTGCTTCTGGCGATCGCCGTGGTGTGGATTTACCGCGCCTATAAACAGCCGGAAAAACAGCGTTATAAATCTTCGCGTTATAAAAACAGGCGTCTGCCGTAACGACAATTCGCTGACCGATTGAAATATAAGCAGCTGTTAAATGGCGCTATTACCTTGAGGCTTTTTACGCATTGGCTTGTAAGCAAGCTGTCATAGCTTTTACTTATGTGGGCTCGATCACAGGTTGAGTTTTTAAATGCTTTTAAAGCAAATTAATCATATTTTTTAACAAAGGTGACTGCTAGGATGAATTTCTCGTCATTCGCCGTGCGCGCTTGTCGAACCTAATTCATCCAATCCGGTGAGACTCTACAATAGTTGCTTAAGCAACATCGTCCCCGGATTTACCTTGCAGTAACCTACAGGCGGTACCGTTCTACCTCGATATGATTGAGAACAGAACAGCATAAGAGGGCTCCTTTATCGGGGCCCTCTTTGCTTTTACAGATTGCAGTTTTTACTTGTACAGATTGCAGCGGTTATTTGCCCGGAATCAACAGGCTTGAACCGGAGGTGGCACGACTTTCCAACGTTTCATGGGCTCGTCGCGCTTCTGAAAGCGGGAATTTCTGCGACTCTTTCACGTCAACTTTGATAGCGCCGCTGGCGATTAGCGAGAACAGTTCCTGACTGGCCGCCGCCAGCTCTTCCTGATTGGTAACGTAATTGTTCAGGGAAGGGCGGGTGACAAACAGCGAACCTTTTTGGCCCAGAATACCCAAATCTACGCCGGTCACAGGACCCGATGCATTTCCGAAACTCACCAGCAGCCCGTGACGTTTCAAGCTGTCGAGCGAGGCTAGCCAAGTACTTTTCCCTACCGAATCATAGACTACCGACACCTTTTCGCCGTGCGTCAGCTCTGCCACGCGTGCGGCAATATCTTCGGTTTGATAGTTAATGGTTTCCCAGGCACCGGCTTCTTTCGCCAGCTTGGCTTTTTCTTCAGAACCCACGGTTCCAATCAGCTTCACGCCCAGCGCTTTGGCCCACTGACAGGCAATCAATCCAACGCCGCCTGCCGCAGCTTGAAACAGAATGGTATCGCCGGATTTTACTTTGTGAGTTTGACGGAACAAATATTCTACCGTCAGCCCTTTCAGAAACGAGGCGGCGGCCTGCTCGAAACTAATGCCTTCCGGCAACACGGCCACCTTGAAAGCGGGCACGTTATGAATTTCGCTGTACGAGCCCAACGGAGACTGCGCGTACACCACGCGATCGCCGACTTTTATATGGCTAACGTTAGCGCCAACTTTGCTGACCACGCCCGAGGCTTCGGTGCCAAGGCCCGAGGGTAGAGAGGCGGGAGCGTAAAGACCGCTGCGCACGTAAGTATCGATGTAGTTAATGCCTATTGCCCGATTCTCGACCTGCACTTCATCCGCTGCAGGATCTTTAGCTTCAAAATCAACGTACTCTAAAACTTCAGGACCGCCGGTGGCGCTAAATTGAATTCGCTTAGCCATTATTTTTCCTCGCATTTAGGGATGAATTTCACCCTACGCTAATTAATCTGGGTGATCTAGTCGCCATGTGCTGCGGCTAATACCGTTTGGAAATGAGTCATCATTAGGAATTATAATTCGGTATACTGAGGCGTTATTCACGTTCGTCCTGACCCTCAGGCAGACGTCGCCACGCCCGTTATTCAGAGTAGGAAAGCATTTATCAATGGCCGGAAACAACAAACCAAATAACAAAACGCATGAACCCCGCGATCGTCAGATGGAAGGGCTCAAGCTTCCGCCACACTCTATCGAGGCCGAGCAGTCCGTGCTGGGTGGATTAATGCTGGATAACGAACGCTGGGACAATGTCGCAGAACGTGTTGTAAGCAATGACTTTTTCAGCCGTCCGCATCGACTGATTTTCACCGAAATGCAGCGTTTGCTGGAAATGAGCAAGCCTATCGACCTGATTACGCTTTCCGAATCGCTTGAGCAAAAAGGCGATTTGGATTCGGTCGGCGGCTTCGCTTATTTGGCCGAACTTTCCAAAAATACCCCGAGCGCCGCCAACATCGGCGCTTACGCCGACATCGTGCGCGAGCGTGCCGTGGTTCGCGAGATGATTTCCGTTGCCAATGAAATCGCCGATGCCGGTTATGACCCGCAGGGCCGCAGCAGCGAAGATCTGCTCGACCTGGCCGAATCCCGCGTCTTCCAGATTGCAGAGAGCCGCGCCAACAAAGACGAAGGCCCGAAAAGCGTCGATCGTATTCTCGAAAGCACCGTCGCGCGTATCGAAGAGCTGTTCCAGCGTCCGCACGACGGCGTTACCGGCGTGTCGACCGGCTACAGCGATCTCGACAAGAAAACTGCCGGTTTGCAAAAATCCGACCTGATTATTGTCGCGGCGCGTCCATCGATGGGTAAAACTACTTTCGCGATGAACCTGTGTGAAAACGCCGCGATGATGCAGGAAAAACCGGTGCTGATTTTCAGCCTCGAGATGCCCGGCGATCAGCTGATGATGCGTATGCTGGCGTCGCTGTCGCGCGTCGACCAGACCCGAATTCGTACCGGCCAGCTTGACGACGAAGACTGGGCGCGTATCTCGAGCACCATGGGTATTCTGCTCGAAAAACGTAACATGTACATCGATGACTCTTCAGGCCTGACGCCGACCGAGGTGCGTTCGCGCGCGCGTCGTATCTTCCGCGAGCACGGCGGACTGAGCATGATCATGATCGACTACCTCCAGCTGATGCGCGTGCCGTCGCTTTCCGACAACCGTACGCTCGAAATCGCCGAGATTTCCCGCTCGCTGAAAGCGCTGGCTAAAGAGCTGCAAGTGCCGGTGGTGGCGCTTTCCCAGCTGAACCGAAGCCTTGAGCAGCGCGCCGACAAACGCCCGGTTAACTCCGACTTGCGTGAATCGGGTTCCATCGAGCAGGATGCCGACTTGATCATGTTTATCTATCGTGACGAGGTTTATCACGATAACAGCGAAGAAAAGGGCATTGCGCAGATTATCCTGGGTAAGCAGCGTAACGGCCCGATCGGCACCGTTCGCCTGACGTTTAACGGCCAATGGTCGCGGTTTGATAACTATGGTGGCCCTCAATACGACGAAGATTAAGTTTAGGGCAACTTTGGCTGGGCTAGCTTGCTTGCCAGCTTGAACTCGGGCAGTGCTCGGAATCCTCACGTACTTTATGTACGCTGCGGTTCCTCCGCGCTGGCCGCGTCCAATCTGGCTGCGCCGCCGACGCCCCGTGACAAAGAGATCCTTAAAGTCTAATAACTTTGACGACCCTTAAAATAAGCAAAACGGTCAACTTAAATTATCTAAAAGGACAAAGCATGAAGGCGGCAACGGCGGTGATCGATCGCGGCGCTCTGCGTCATAATCTGCAACGCATTCGGCATGTTGCGCCTCAAAGTCGCGTGGTCGCGGTGGTGAAAGCCAATGCTTATGGACACGGGCTGCTTGAGGCGGCGCACAGTTTGCAAGATGCCGATTATTACGGCGTGGCGCGACTTGGCGAAGCGCTGGCGCTGCGTGCAGGCGGTATTCACAAGCCGATTTTGCTGCTGGAAGGCTTTTTCTCTGCCGAAGATTTGCCGCTGCTGGTTAAGCACGGCATTGAAACGGCGGTACATTGCGTCGAACAGCTCGAGGCGCTTGAAGCCGCCGTGTTAGCGACGCCGCTAAAAGTGTGGATGAAACTCGACAGCGGGATGCATCGGTTGGGCGTCGCGCCTCACGAGGCCGAGGCGTTTTATCAGCGCCTTTCTGTTTGTCGAAATGTCATTCAGCCGGTGAATATGATGAGTCATTTTAGCCGCGCCGATGAGCCTGAAAGTGATTACACCTTAACGCAGCTACGCTGTTTCGCCGCGTTTACGCACGGAAAAACGGGAGTAAAAACCATTGCCGCGTCGGGTGGCACGCTGCTGTGGCCCGCGTCACATCTGGATGTCGTCCGTCCGGGCATTATCCTTTACGGCGTTTCGCCGATGGGCAGTGCCGAAGCCAGCGACTATGGCTGTCGTCCGGCGATGACACTCTCCTCCAGCCTGATTGCCGTGCGCGATCACTTGGCGGGCGAGCCGGTCGGCTATGGCGGCCTTTGGACCAGCCCGCGCGACACCAAACTTGGCGTGATCGCCATGGGTTACGGCGACGGCTATCCACGCAGTGCGCCAAGCGGCACGCCCGTTTTAATCAACGGCCGCGAAGTGCCGATTGTTGGCCGCGTCTCAATGGACATGATTTCCGTCGATTTAGGCCCCAACGCAACGGATAACGTCGGCGACGAAGCGATTCTCTGGGGAGCCGAGCTGCCCGTCGAACGCATTGCCGTGGCTACCGGCATCAGCGCCTATGAACTCATCACCTCGCTCACCTCCCGCGTGAACCGTCTTTATCTCGGCGACTAGCCGAGATTTTCTCCGACTTTCCAATCCGGCATCGTTATTGCAATTCACCTTCTCTTTCAAGCTACAGAAAAAGCGCTTTCATTTGAAAAACCAGACGTTAGCGCATAAAGCCACAGTTTGAGCCAAAAAAACTGGTAGTGTATTTAGCAATAAAATCTATAAGCAGGTGAGCAGCCATGTACAGCATTGACGATTATGACCTGAAAATCCTGACCTTACTGCAGGCCAACGGGCGTTTAACCAATCAAGAACTGAGCGAAATTGTAGGGCTTTCGGCATCACAATGTTCGCGCAGAAGAATCAGTCTCGAGCAGCAGCAGATGATCTTGGGCTATCACGCTCGCCTTGCGCCAGAGGCATTGGGTTTGGGCATGATCGGGCTGATAGAAATCAGGCTCATCAATCACTTACCTGAAAATGTAAGCGAATTCCATCAGATGCTGGAGCAGGTTGATGCCGTTATCGATGCTTATAAAACCACTGGCGATGCCGATTATCTGCTAAAAGTTGCCGTTGCCGACCTTGCGGGCCTCAGCACGTTAATCAGCCATATTCTCTCTGTGCACAAAAGCGTGGCGCACATCAAAACGTCGGTGGTATTAAACCGAATTAAAGAAAATGGCCTGTTAACATCATCGATTGAATAAACCTGCTTTTATCATCACCATCATGCGCCAAAGAGGGTGAGGGAATATGATCCAGGATGGTGCAAATTCCCTGTCTTGGTGCATGAAACCTAAAGATTATGCATGGAAAAAGCAGTTAGTCGTCTTGTGGTGCGCGAGTTAGCTATAAATTAACGTTTATATGCTCATTTCGCGCGAAATCGATTGCCTTATTAAGTCCTGTCGTTAATTATCTATGCGATCCGTCACACATAGCGCTGACGTAGCAGAGGAATATCGCCTGCTGCGTTGTTTCATATTTAAAGACCACAGGCATTTTAAGGCGACCCACATTTCTATGGATAACACCGATAACCTCACTCAGCCGCAAATCGCGCACACCTGGCTTGAAGACGTGCTCGCTATTTTAATGGGCACATTAATGGTTTCGTTTGGCGTCATGATGCTGCGCCAGTCGGGCGCGCTGACCGGCAGCACGGCGGGTCTGGCATTCCTGATACATTATCTGACCCACTTTTCGTTTGGTGCGGTGTTCTTCACCATTAATCTGCCGTTTTACTGGCTTGCCGTTCGTCGCATGGGCTGGGCTTTCACCCTGAAAACCTTTAGCGCCGTGGCACTGGTTTCCGTTTTCACCAGCCTGCATCCGATGTTTATCCATTTTGATCACCTCGAACCTTTCTACGCGGTGCTGTTCGGCAACGTCATTATGGGCATGGGCTTTATCGTGTTATTCCGCCACAAGGCCAGCCTCGGCGGCATGAATATTCTGGCGCTCTATCTGCAGGATAAATACGGCATCCGCGCGGGCAAGCTGCAAATGGGCGTCGATTTTGTCATCGTGCTGGCCTCGTTGTTTGTCGTGAGTATTCCAATGCTTATCGCCTCGATTATGGGCGCGTTCGTTCTGAATCTGATTATTGCGATGAACCACCGTCCGGGCCGTTATACGGTGTAATGACAGACAATAAAATCAAAAATCACCACAAGCGGCGGGTTCTGGAATAAGCCTCGCAACATCGCAACTTAATCGTGATTTTTTACTGTTTTTTGTTAGTCTGAACAACAATTCAAAAAAGCTATTCCATAAAGCTATTCCAAAAAGAACTTCAAGGAGAAATACCGTGTTCCAACATGTTGATGCTTATGCTGGTGATCCTATTCTGTCACTGATGGAGAGCTTCAAGAACGACCCAAGAGAGCAGAAGGTAAACCTGAGCATCGGTCTGTACTATGACGACAAAGGTATCATTCCACAGCTGGGCGCCGTTGAAGCCGCTGAAAATCTGTTAAATGCCCAGCCGCAAACCGCGTCTGTTTATCTGCCGATGGAAGGCCTGACCGCCTATCGCAGCAGCGTGCAAACCTTGCTGTTCGGGGCTGAACACGCCGCATTGCAGCAGCAGCGTATCGCTACGATTCAAACCGTGGGCGGTTCCGGCGCGCTGAAAGTCGGTGCCGATTTCCTGAAGCACTATTTCCCGAATTCAGAAGTGTGGGTGAGCAATCCGACCTGGGATAACCACGTTGCGATTTTTGCTGGCGCGGGCTTTAACGTGCACACCTATCCTTATTTTGATGCCGAAAAACTGGACGTGAACTTTGCGGGCATGATCGACGCGCTGCAAGCGCTGCCAGCGCAAAGCATCGTGCTGTTGCACCCTTGCTGCCATAACCCGACCGGCTCCGATTTGACCCAGTCCCAATGGGATCAGGTCATTGAACTGGTGAAACAGCGTGAGCTGATCCCGTTCATGGACATCGCCTATCAGGGCTTCGGCGACGGCATGGCAGAAGACGCCTATGCTATCCGCGCGATGGCCGCTGCCGGTGTCAACATGCTGGTAAGCAACTCGTTCTCTAAAATCTTCTCTCTTTACGGCGAGCGCGTTGGCGGTCTGTCAGTGGTTTGCGAAGACAGCGAAGCCGCCAGTCGCGTATTGGGCCAGCTGAAAGCAACCGTGCGTCGCAACTACTCAAGCCCGCCAAACTTTGGTGCCAAAGTCGTTTCTACTGTATTGGCAGACGCTGCGTTAAACGCCCAATGGTTGAGCGAAGTTGAAATCATGCGTACCCGCATTATCGAAATGCGTCAGACGCTGGTTAACAGCCTGAAGAAAGCCTTGCCGAGCCGTAACTTTGACTACCTGCTGCAACAGCGCGGGATGTTTGGTTATACCGGTTTTAGCGCAGCACAGGTCGATCGCCTGCGCGAAGAGTTTGGCGTTTACCTGATTGCCAGCGGCCGCGTTTGCATGGCGGGTCTGAACCATCATAACGTTGAGCAGGTTGCCGCGGCGTTTGCTGCCGTTCAGTAAGCGTTAACGGCGGGGCCGGTTTTCTTCATCAGAAAGCGTTAACAATCGGTTCCAAATAACAATCGGTTCCAAATAACAAGAGCGGCGCTATCTCAGGATCGCGCCGCTCTTGTTTTACGACATAACTATTGTTTTACGACATAACTATTATTTTCCAGCAAAAATATTGTTTCCTACATAAATATCGTTTTCTGCTTTTCTATCGCGACCGGTTACTGGATTTTGACCACCACGCGACCTCGAATTTCACCTTTCATCAGGCGCTGCGCGGCTTCGAGAGTTTCTTCCAGCGTAATTTCCTGACTGATACTTTCCAGCAATGAAGGGTCGACCAGCTCGGCAAGGCGCGACCAGGCAACCTGTCGCTCTTCGGCAGAGCGCGTGACGCTGTTGATGCCCGCCAGCGTGACGTTACGCAAAATAAAGGGCGCGACGCTGCCCGGAAAATCCAGCCCTTGCGCCATGCCGCAGGCCGCAACGACACCGTTTTCTTTAATGCTGGCACAGACGTTGGCCAAGGTATGACTGCCTACCGAATCGATAGCTGCTGCCCAACGCTCTTTTTGCAGCGGTTTTCCGGCTTCGCTCAGCGTGTGGCGATCGATAATTTCACTGGCGCCAAGTTGAGATAAATAGTCAGACTCATCCGGTCGACCCGTAGATGCCGCCACCTGATAGCCCAGGCGTGAGAGCAGGGCGACAGCAAAACTGCCTACGCCGCCGTTGGCTCCGGTCACTAGCACCGGCCCTTTTTCTGGCGTCAGGCCATTTTTTTCCAGCGCGATAATCGCCAGCATCGCGGTGTAACCTGCGGTGCCGATTATCATGCTCTCTTTGAGGCTGAGCGCGGCCGGAACGTGCGTTAAATAGCGCGCGTCGATGCTGACCTTTTGTGCTAATCCGCCCCAGGCTTTTTCGCCGAAACCCCAGCCGTTAAGCAATACGCGATCGCCGGTGGCTAGCAAGGGATTGCTGCTTTGGGTGACAATGCCCGAAAAATCGATGCCCGGCACCATCGGAAAGCTGCGCACTATCGGCCCGCCGTTGGTGATCGCTAATCCGTCTTTGTAATTCAGCGTCGAGTAATGCACCTCAACCTGTACTTCACCGGCGGGTAATTGGCTGTCGTCGAGCTCTTTCAAGGAAGTGTGGATGTGGTCGTCAGCTTTCTCGATATAGATGGCTTTAAACATTTTTAACTCCAAACAAGAAATGTAATGTACGGCCTGATCATCGGCTAGCGAGGCAATCCGGCGAGGAAGAAATGAATGAATTGGGTGAGCGGCTGCGCATTGCCGTTAAGCTTGGCGCGCATCACCGCACCTTCCCAGCCACTCCAAAAATAGGCGGCGAGAGCATCGCAGTCGACCGACGCGGCCAGCTCGTTTTGCTGCTGGGCGGCCTGCAAACAGTGACTCAGGCGCGATTCCCACTCAGTCAGAATACTCAGTAACTGCTGCCGATAGTTGAAGGGCAAATTCGCGACTTCCTGCCCGAGGTTGCCCACCAGACAGCCACGGGCAAACTGATATTTCGCCATGCCGCGCGCTGCATCATCGACAAAGGCCTGAATGCGTTGCAGCGGAGAAAGAGTTTCATTGAGCAGGCATTTATCCAGCTTGTGGGCAAAAAAGCGGGCATAGTTCTCAATAATCGCTAGCCCAAAGGCCTCTTTGCTGTCGAAATAGTAGTAAAACGAGCCTTTTGGCACGCCGACCTGCCGCAGAATGCCGTCGATACCGGCAGCGGCAAAGCCCTGTTCGGTGAGCACGGCGGTTCCGCTGCGGATCAGCATTTCGCGGGTGTCAGTATTTTCGCGTCCAGCTTTGGGTGGACGACCACGGCGTGGCTTTATCGGTTCAATCGTCATCGGATAAATATAGACCGATCGTATTGTTAAATCAAAAACCGCCTTTCTTTGTTTATACTTTTAATGATCTGAATCAAAAAGGAGAACGTTATGTGGTTCCAGAAAGAGCTGAAACTTAAACAGCGGGCACGCGGTTTTCATCTGGTCACGGATGAAATCCTTCAGCAGATCCCGGAAATTCGCCAGCTTTCCATCGGCATGTGTAACGTATTTATCCAGCATACTTCAGCGGGTTTGACGATTAACGAAAACGCCGATCCCACAGTGAGGATAGATTTCGAGAGCCATTTCAATAAGATGGTGAAAGAGGATGAGCCTTGGTATCAGCACGATTATGAAGGCAGTGACGATATGCCGGCGCATCTGAAAAGCAGTATTTTAGGCTGTAGCCTGAATATTCCGATCAGTAACGGGCGACTAAATCTCGGCACCTGGCAGGGGATTTATCTGTGTGAACATCGCAATCACGGCGGTTCACGGCGTCTCATCATCACCCTTAATGGAAATTGATTACGATCTGTTAAGCGTCTTGCAGTTGAGTGTTTTTTGTCCAGCTATACTTTCCTTTCGATTCTCAATGGAAAGAGTAAAAGACATGAATAATGATCAACTGCTTGACTACTGTTTATCTAAACCGGGTGCTCATCAGAGCAATGAAAATCAGTGGCAGGCGAGTCAAATCAAGGTCGCTGGCGTCATGTTTGCGATGTTGCGCGACATCGACGGGCATCCGGCTATTTCATTGAAAACCGGTCATCAGGCAGCCGAAAATCTCCGCCATCAACATCCCGAAATTATTCCCTGCGACTGTCTGAACAAGGCGCATTGGAACAGCGTACTGCTTGATGGCAACCTGCCGGATTCGCAGTTTTACGCGCTGATCGACAGCTCCTATCAGCTGGTGGTTTCACATCTGCCCGAAGAAAAGCGCCACGCTATTTCGGGTTAGCCGAGCCTTATTTTTGCGTCCAAATACCGGTGGCGAGCGTTGCGGGAGAATACTCGAGAATTTCGCCGCGCCACGGCAGCATGGCCGGAAATCGCCACGCACGCGTTACTTTTAGCTGCCAAAAACGCTCGGCACCTTCAAGGCTATTCTTCTGTAGATGTGGCTGTAAATGTGGCTGCCAGCTTACTTCGGTTAGCCCTTGCAGATGTAAAACCTCGCCGCTTGTGAAGTCGATAAACAGCAGGGCGGCGCGAGGCTGCGCCAGCATATTACCCAGCGTGTTCATATAACGGTTGCCGCTAAAATCCGGGATCCACAGCGTATCGCCCTCAATTTGCACAAAACCCGGCTTGCCACCGCGATGCGAAATATCGGCTCCCCCGCTGGCCAATTCGCCGTGGGCGTAAGACGCAACGAAAAAGGTATCGGCTGAGGCGATAAGCTTTTTGGCTTTTCCGTCCAGCCGATCAAGATGCTCAATCGGTTCTGGCTCTGTAGTCGCCTGCGAAATAACGCGCCGCTGAATGTATTTCGGGCAGTTACCGAAGCTTTGTTTTACCGCTATCTCCAACCGATTTTTGTCCAGTCGCGTAATATCGCCGTTCACTCTATTCCTGCGCCGATTGGTAAAATCCAGCCCCAGCGCGCCCAGTGGATTACCGATTTTCAGCGCCGACAGGGCGGGATCATCCTCGCGGCGCGGCGCATTAATTCGTAGATGAGATTGATCGACGGTGCTGATAAATCCCGGCGGTCCGCTCAATACGGTGGCAACCGGCCAGCCATTGGCGTCGAGCGTCGCGATAAAAAATGCCGGCAAACCGGCAAAAAAATCGCGGTGCTGCTGCGGCATGGCCGGGTAAATTCCCGCCGCGCCAAGCACAAAACCGGCCATCGACTGCGCGCGTTGTTCATCGGGGTGGAAAATATCCATCGTGTTGCCTCACAGATTTATTTGATCGGGCAAGGGCAAAGGCGGCGTGGCGATAAAGCCCGGCAAGGCTTCAATACGTTGCAGCCACTGGTTAATGGCGGGGAAAGCGGTCAGGGCAATCCCGCCTTCGGGCGCGCGCGCAACATAGGTATAACAGGCGAGATCGGCGACGGTCGCTTGCGCGGTGACCAAAAAATCACGCCCTTGAAGATGCTGTTCAAGCTGCGGTAAAAAACGCGCGGCAACTTTCAGCGCCGAGGCGTAATCTTCAGGCGTGCCAAACTGTTTGATCAGTCTGGCCGAGGCCACGCCGTAGCGAATCTCTCCCGCCGCCTTGCCCAGCCACTGTTGAAGCAGCGCCGCATCCACCGCCGATTGCGGCAGCCATTGGCTATCTGGCGCATAGGTTTTTGCCAGATAAACCAAAATGGCGTTGCTGTCGCCGAGCACCACGTCGCCATCGACCAGCACTGGAATTTGGCCGAAAGGATTGAGCCGCAAAAATTCAGGCGATTGGCGAAACTCTGCTCCGGCTTCGATAAATTGATGGTCCAAATTCAGCATACGAAGCAGCAGCGTGACGCGATGAACGTGGCCTGACAGCGGCGTACCATAAAGTTTTAAAGTCGGCATATCGATTCCCCCAGTAGTTGAGTCACCAGATTACTCTTGCAACGGATGAATGAAATCCGTGATGATTGAAATTGATAATTTCGCTAACTGGAAGAATCTATGGATCGTTTGGACGAGCTGGCCATCTTTTTGGAAGTGCTGAGTCAGGGCAGCCTGTCGGGCGCGGCGCGTAAATTACGCCGTTCTGCGCCAGCGGTGACCCGCGCTATCGCCTCGCTCGAACAGCGTTTCGGCACGCGGTTGGTGGAGCGCACGACGCGCCGATTAGCGCCTACCGAAGCCGGTTCACGGCTGGCCGAGCACGCCGCTATTGTGCTGAGTAGCTATCAAGACGCGATGCAGGATACGGCGGAAATTCAGCTGAAAGGGCTGCTGCGTATCACGGCGCCGGTGCTGTTTGGCCGTCGTCACATCGCGCCGCTGGTTATGGATTTTCAAACTTTACACCCTGAGATCCAGATCGAGCTGATCCTCAACGATCGCAATCTTGAGTTGATCGAGCAGGGCGTGGACGTCGCGGTTCGTATTGGTCATCTGCAAGATTCTACCAAAGTGGCGCGCCGATTAGGGCAGGTTAACGTGGTGCTGGTGGCAAGCCCTGACTATTTGGCGGGCCGCGCGCCGGTGACTCATCCAGCCGATCTGGCGCTGCATCAAACCATTCTCAGCACTAATGACACCTTTAACGAATGGCGTTTTGGGCCGCAGGAAGAGGGTTCTCGGGTCCGGCTTTCACCACATCTGCTATTTAATGATGTCGACACGCGTCGCCTTGCCGTGCTGACGGGCAAAGGGATCGCGCGCTTTCTCTCTTATCAGGTCGCCGACGAGTTGGCTGAGGGCAGCTTAATTCGTTTATTACCTGATTTTGAACCTCTTCCGCTGCCGGTCCAGCTGGTAGTGCAGAATATTCGTCGTATGCCGCTGAAAGTCAGAGCCTTTTGGGATTTCGCGCTAGCGCGATTAACCACATTGCCGGTAATTCATCTTTGAAGTGATGATGACTCGCATCAAATAATGGGTAACATTATTCCGTAACACCTGTTTGGGTGATATTGATCACATTTAGTTGCTGCAAAAATAACCTAAGCTCGTTTTCGTCAACACATTTAAAAAATCTATAAAGCTTGTTTAAAAAATCTATAAAGCTAGCCCTGCAATATTTGGGCGAGGCACCCCTACGCATTTTTTTATTTATCCATTAGCTTTACGTGAAAATAAGGGTTAACTATGAACGATGAAATTGTTCTTCTGCCATGGTATCGCCGTGTAACAGGAGCGCAATGGAAGGCATTCTGGGCTGCATGGATGGGATATTTGCTGGACGGCTTTGATTTCGTCATTATCACTTTAGTATTAACCGAAATAATGGCTGAGTTTCATTTAACCACTCTTGAAGGCGCAGCGTTAATATCAGCGGCATTTATATTGCGCTGGTTTGGCGGATTAGCGCTGGGTGCAATGGGCGATAGGTTTGGTCGTAAAAGCGCGATGATTACCAGCATATTATTATTTGCTGGCGGCACGCTCGCCTGTGGTCTTGCACCTAATTACAGCGTGATGTTTATTGCAAGAATTGTGGTTGGCGTAGGCATGGCCGGGGAATATGGCACCAGCTCCGCGTATGTTATAGAAACCTGGCCCAAAGATATGCGTAATAAAGCCAGCGCATTTTTAAATTCGGGATTTTCAGCAGGCGCGATATTATCGGTAGTCGCTTATAGCGCCATTGTGCCTATTTGGGGATGGCGCGCACTGTTTTATATCGGCATTATTCCCGTATTTTATGCTCTCTGGTTGAGGCGTGCTATTCCAGAAGCGGAGGAATGGGAGAATAATCGAAAAGCCAATGCTAAACCCGTAAGAACCATGGTCGACGTACTTTATCGAGGGGCAAGTAAAAAGGTTAATTTTATTAATGTATCCCTTTCAATTCTTGCTTCCGTCGCCCTTTATCTCTGTTTCAGCCATCCCAGCGCATTATGGATAATGGCCTTGCTGACTATTTTCATCGCCTTTGTTTTTATCAGCTTTCTTCGACAAAGCGGCGGTCAACGATGGCCAACCAGTATTATGCTAACCGTCATTATTCTTTGCGTATTTTTATATGGCTGGCCAATTCACGCATTATTACCGACTTACCTCAAAACGGATATGCATTATTCTCCAGAAATTGTCGCACTGGTATTTTCATTCAGTCGCTTTGGCATGGGACTAGGCTGCTGTGTCGCAGGGATTGCCGGAGACTGGCTAGGAACCCGAAAAACTTACGTAATCAGCCTATTGGCGGCGCAGGTGTTGATCATTCCGGTCTTTGCCATTACCGGCGCTCACGTTTGGCTGCTGTGCCTGCTTATCTTCCTGCAACAGTTATTTAGCCAGGGCGTAGGAGGATTATTAGCCAAAATGATCAGCGGCTATTTTGATATCGACGAACGCGCGGCCAACCTTGGCTTTATCTATAACATCGGTTCGCTGGGTGGCGCATTGGCGCCGGTATTAGGCGCTTTTATCGCCAGTAATTACTCGCTGGGTACTGCACTCGGCGGCCTCTCTTTCACGCTAACTTTCGTGGTTATTCTACTGATTGGTTTCGACATGCCATCTCGCGTACAGCGTTGGATTAAACCCGAAGCGCTGCGTTATTACGACGCGGTCGACGGCACGCCTTTAAGCGGCGCATTTACTAAAAACAGTGTCCGTGAACCTCAGGTTCTCGCCGATTCCCTGAAACGAGACTGACTTTAACAGGAGTTATTATGACTATTGGCAATCGCGTATTTTTAAAAAGACCTCTTGAGGCGGCGCAGTATTTAGAGGCGTTCCGTCAATTACCCGCCGCAGTGGTCGCAGATTGCATGAGCAGACTGCCCGCGCTGTCGAGTGATATTAAGTTGATGAGTAAACCGTCCAAGCCCGTAATGTGCGGTTTGGCGCTTACCGTAAAGTCGCGTTCAGGTGACAATTTAATGTTGCATAAAGCCATCGATTTGGCAGGCAAAGATGACATTATTATTTTATCCAATGAGGGCGATCGCAGTCAGTCATTAATGGGTGAAGTGATGACGACGTTTTCACGGCATCGTGGTATTGAAGGAATCGTTCTGGATGCGCCGATACGCGACATAGAAGGTATTTCGAAGATGGATTTTCATCTTTACGCGGCAGGTCATACGCCCGGCGGACCTTTTAAAGATGGCCCCGGAGAAATCAATGTGCCAATAGCCTGCGGGAAAATTCACGTCTCGCCCGGGGATATTGTTTTAGGCGATGCCGATGGTGTCATTATTATTCCGCGTCAGGATGCCGCAGAAATTCTCGCTGCTGCGCAGGCTTATCTGGTGGTGGATAACCATAATTTCCAGCTGGCGCAAACCGGTGAACTTCCGCGTGGCTGGATTGACGAGACATTACAACAGAAAGGCGTGCAGGTGATTGACGGCCCTTATTCGGCCTAATAATAATCCGACATGGCGAATAATAAAAAAGGGCAAGGATTTCTCCTTGCCCTTCTTGTACGTCAAAACCTAGCCACGACTAAAATGCTTAGGCCGATTTCTTGTGTTTCTGCACGTGACGCTCAAGCAGCGGCTTCAGGAAGCGCGCCGTGTGCGACTCTTTGCATTCGGCCACGGTTTCAGGAGTGCCGGAAACCAGAATCTGGCCGCCGCCCTGACCGCCTTCCGGCCCTAAATCGACAATCCAGTCCGCCGTTTTAATCACGTCGAGGTTGTGTTCAATCACCACAATCGTGTTGCCCTGATCGCGCAGCTGATGCAGAACCTGAAGCAACTGCTGAATATCGGCGAAGTGCAGACCGGTCGTCGGCTCATCGAGGATATAAAGCGTTTGACCGGTGCCGCGTTTCGACAGCTCGCGCGCCAGTTTCACACGCTGCGCCTCACCGCCGGACAGCGTCGTCGCTGACTGACCCAGACGAATATAGGAAAGGCCCACGTCGATCAGCGTTTGCAGCTTACGCGCCAAAGCAGGGACGGCGTCAAAGAACTCGCGCGCCTCTTCGATGGTCATATCCAGCGTTTCGTGGATGCTCTTGCCTTTGTACTTAATCTCCAGCGTTTCACGATTGTAGCGCTTGCCTTTACAGTGATCGCAAGGGACATAAATGTCGGGCAGGAAGTGCATCTCGACCTTGATTACGCCGTCGCCCTGACAGGCTTCACAGCGTCCGCCTTTCACGTTAAAGCTGAAACGGCCCGGCGTATAACCGCGCGAACGCGATTCCGGCACGCCGGCAAACAGCTCGCGCACCGGCGTAAAGATTCCGGTGTAAGTCGCGGGGTTGGAGCGCGGCGTACGGCCAATCGGGCTCTGGTCGATATCGATGACTTTATCGAACTGTTCCAGACCCTGAATGTCGCGATAAGGCGCAGCTTCGGCAATGGTCGCGCCGTTTAGCTGACGCTGAGCCAGCGGGAACAGCGTGTCATTAATCAGCGTCGATTTACCCGAACCGGACACGCCGGTTATACAGGTAAACAGGCCAACCGGCAGCGACAGCGTGACATCTTTCAGGTTGTTGCCCGTTGCGCCAATCAGTTTCAGCACTTTCGTCGCATCGGCCGGAACCCGTTGTTCGGGAACAGAAATCTCACGTTTTCCGGAAAGATATTGCCCCGTCAGAGACTCTTCCTTCGCCATGATATCTTCCGCCGTCCCTTCGGCGACGACTTCACCGCCGTGTACGCCAGCTCCCGGACCGATATCAATAATATGGTCGGCAGCGCGGATGGCGTCTTCGTCGTGCTCAACCACAATCACCGTGTTGCCAAGGTCGCGCAGGTGGATCAGCGTTTCAAGAAGGCGTTCGTTATCGCGCTGATGCAGGCCGATTGACGGCTCATCCAGCACGTACATCACGCCAACTAATCCCGCACCAATCTGGCTTGCCAGACGAATACGCTGCGCTTCGCCGCCGGACAGCGTTTCAGCCGAACGCGACAGCGACAGGTAATTAAGCCCGACGTTGACCAGGAATCGCAGACGATCGCCGATCTCTTTGAGAATCTTCTCGGCAATCTGCTTGCGCTGACCGCTGAGATTCATGCTCAGGAAAAAGTCCATCGCATGACCGATGCTGAAATCGGAAATTTCAGGCAGGGTGGTCTCTTCAACGAAGACGTTGCGCGCTTCTTCACGCAGGCGCGTCCCTTTACAGGAGGCGCAGGGGCGATTGCTGATGTATTTAGCCAGCTCTTCGCGCACGGCGCTGGATTCCGTCTCTTTATAACGGCGCTCCATGTTGTGCAGCACGCCTTCAAACGGATGGCGACGCACGGAAGTATCGCCGCGATCGTTAATATATTTAAACTCGATGGTCTGCTTGCCCGAACCGTGCAGAATGGCGTGAACCACGTCCTGACTCAGGTCGTTAAACGACGATTCGACATCAAATTTATAGTGCTCGCCCAGAGAACGCAGCATCTGGAAGTAGTAGAAATTACGGCGATCCCAGCCACGAATGGCACCGCCCGCCAGCGACAGCTCCGGATTCTGGATCACGCGTTCAGGGTCAAAGAACTGCTGCACGCCCAAGCCGTCACAGGTCGGACAGGCGCCCGCCGGGTTGTTGAACGAGAACATACGCGGTTCAAGCTCGCGCATGCTGTAGCCACAGACCGGACAGGCAAAGTTGGCCGAGAACAGCATTTCAGGCGCTTTCGCGTCGTCCATGTCGGCGACCACGGCGGTACCGCCAGAAAGTTCCAGCGCCGTTTCAAAGGATTCGGCCAGGCGCTGCGCGAGATCGTCACGCACTTTAAAGCGGTCGACGACCACTTCAATGGTATGTTTTTTCTGCAATTCCAGCTTTGGCGGATCGGAGAGATCGCACACTTCGCCGTCGATCCGCGCGCGGATATAACCCTGCGCCGCCAGATTCTCCAACGTTTTGGTGTGCTCGCCTTTACGATCTTTAATAATAGGCGCGAGCAGCATCAGGCGCTGGCCTTCAGGCTGCGATAGCACGTTATCGACCATCTGGCTGACGGTTTGCGCCGCTAGCGGCACGCCGTGTTCCGGACAGCGCGGCTCACCCACGCGAGCGAACAGCAGGCGCAGGTAATCGTGGATCTCGGTGATGGTACCGACCGTCGATCGCGGGTTGTGCGAGGTTGATTTCTGCTCGATGGAAATTGCCGGTGACAACCCTTCAATGTGGTCGACGTCGGGCTTTTCCATCAAGGATAAAAATTGGCGCGCATACGCAGAAAGTGATTCGACGTAACGACGCTGACCTTCGGCATACAGGGTGTCAAAAGCGAGTGAGGACTTGCCAGATCCGGATAATCCGGTGACAACAATCAGTTTGTCGCGCGGAATAATCAGGTTGATATTCTTGAGATTATGGGTACGTGCGCCCCGAACTTCGATCTTATCCATTCATCATTCCCGGAATAACGTGAAAGCTCACCGTGCCGGTGACTGTCCGTGATGCGCGTAGGGAAGTGGATACCCGTTTACCGAATGAATCGGGTATATCCGCCCCAGTTACTGCATCTGAATCAGAAAATTGGGCACAGAAAGTACGAAACGAGTAAGTATGACACAAAAAAACCTGAATGGATATCCAGTATAAAGATGCAACAGTGTCGACTCTGTAAACATTCTTTCGATCCGTATCTAAGGTATTATCTAGAATCTGCCCATGCTAAAATTGATCGTTTATACTGTATAAAATTAACTCATCAGGAGAGTCGACATGGCCAGCAGAGGCGTAAACAAAGTGATTCTGGTTGGGAATCTCGGTCAGGATCCCGAAGTCCGCTACATGCCTAACGGCGGTGCTGTTGCCAATATCACCCTGGCAACTTCCGAAAGCTGGCGCGACAAGGCGACCGGCGAGCAGAAAGAGAAAACTGAATGGCACCGCGTTGTGCTGTTCGGCAAACTGGCCGAAGTCGCGGGCGAATACCTGCGTAAAGGTTCTCAGGTTTATATTGAAGGCGCATTGCAGACCCGCAAATGGACCGATCAGGCTGGCGTAGAAAAATACACCACTGAAATCGTGGTCAACGTTGGCGGCACCATGCAGATGCTGGGCGGCCGCGCAGGCGGTGGCGCTCCGGCAGGCGGCGGTCAGGCCAACCCTGGTCAGTCTTCCGGCGGCCAGCAGGGCGGTTGGGGTCAGCCTCAGCAGCCACAGGGCGGCAATCAGTTCAGCGGCGGTCAGCAATCACGTCCGGCAGCGCAGAACAACAATGCGCCTGCGCAAAGCAACGAACCGCCAATGGATTTCGACGACGACATTCCTTTCTAAGAATGAGAGTTACCGAAATCTCGACCCCGCTTCTGGCGGGGTTTTTTTTGTCCAAAATTTGGCGTAATCTTTTTTGGCTGGCTCAATTTTTGTTTTTATATAAAGAGTTTTAAAGAAGAGCCTTTTGCCCGTAAAGTAAATTGCCCGTAAAGTAAATTTTACAGAATTAAATGTTAGATCTTCAGGATCAAAGGCGATCGGGACAGACAGGATGAGCATCAGGGATCGTAGCTTCAACTTTGAACACGTTATGGCCGAAAAAGCCGCTGAAAATCAAATGGTTCTGGATCCTTCCCAGCGCCAGGTCATTGCCGACCTGAATGCTTTGGTTAATCTGCCTCAACCTGTTAAAACGCGATTATTTAAAAAACCGGAGCCGCAAATTCGTGGCCTCTATATCTGGGGCAAAGTAGGGCGCGGCAAGAGTTTTATTGTCGACAGCTTCTTTGCTGCCGTGCCCATCGAGAAAAAGCGGCGGGTGCATTTTCACGATTTTCTGCGTGAACTGCACAAACGATTAAACGATTTTAATAATCCGGATAACAGCCTCGAAAGCGTGCTAAAAATCCAGTTGGGTGACTGCCAGTTGCTCTGTTTTGACGAGCTGCATCTGCACGACGTCGGCGACGCGATGCTGGTGAAAAAGCTGCTTGAGCTGATTGTCGAACGGGAAATTCTCTTCGTTGCCACCTCTAACTATCCGCCGGATCAATTATTGTCGAACCCGCTTTATCACGCGCGATTTGAACCCGCCATCAAGCTGATTAAACAGTATATGAACATCACGACGTTGGAAGGTGGGCAAGATTATCGGCTGCTGGGCACCAATCAATTCACGCCATTTTGCGAAGGGGTTTTTCTTTCGCAGGGTAACGCGGCACAGCGTCGCGCGTTGCAACTGCCTGATGCAGAAATTATTGCGCCCAATATCGTTGTCGGCCATCGCGCTCTGAAATTGCTTTCCACGCCTGAAAAATATCTGCATTTTTCTTTCGACGATCTTTGCCGTGCGCCAACCGCTGTGATGGATTATTTAGCGCTTTGCGAAACGCATCGTCGCTGGATTATAGACGGTGTGCCGAGGCTGTCAGCCGAAACGCCCGCCGTTCAGCAGCGTTTTATCAATGTTATCGACGTGCTCTATGACCAGCACTGCCAGCTGTTTTTATTGAGTGAATATTCACTGGCGACGATAACGCAGGACGTACAACAGGAAGATATTCAACGCACCATCAGCCGCCTGAGCCAGCTACAACATCAGACTAATTCATAGCGCTTTGTTTTAACCGCCCGATTTTGTCGGCAGCTCGAATTTTGCCCCTTTAACTACGATTTCGTCGAACTGCAAATGATGCATAAATTCGCGCAGGATGAGCAAGGTTGCGGCAAAATCGTTGCCATCCGGTATTCCCTCGAAGCTCGCCGGACGACCATTAATCACCAGCGCCAGACGATCAAAAGTGCGTTCGACGGCGTCGAGTGACAGGTGCATCGCTTCATCTTCAGCGATGCCAGAGAGTCGCGCAATCGCTCGGATCTCATTGTCTTCACTGTATAAACTGGCGCGTGGCATGATGTTGTGACGCAGACGAACGACCTCATCTTCGACCACCATAATCGCGGTTTCCATCTCTTCCGGCGTGGGCGGTTGATGACGAAAATAACCCACCGACGTTAACTCCGACCCAAGAGTCAAACATTGCAGCTCGCCGTCGATTGTGACCTGCGTTTCTTCCCGACCAATGTGCAGAAAAACCTTTGAAGATCCCTGAGCCATGAACGCCTCGTCTAAGTGAACTAATTTACTGTTCCAAAAGAATTAACCTATTCCTTCATGTCCGCAAGTCAAACAGCATTCAATGACGGTTTCCTCACGCTCTTGCATGTGCAAAATTCAAGCGCATACTCGTGGCAGAAAGAAATCTTTTATTGGAGAAAACATGTGTGAATTACATGAAAAAGACGACAGTTTAGCCTTACATCAGTCCTGTAAAGTGAAGACTATTTCTGATTTAAAGGTGATAGAGGGGACTAATACCCACATCGATGAAAAATCACTATTAATCCGTAAAATAGAAAGAAATTTTTTGGGTGAAAACAAGCTATTGGAAGGAATATCAGCTTATAAAGCACATAGCGATGAAGTTGCGAGATCTGTAGGTAGGGAGTGGGATTATTGATTTTTCTATCGACATTAGGCGAATGCGTACTGGTATAAACGATCGCCGCGATCCTTGGTAATACGATGGATAGAAAGGATCGCAGCGAAGCACAAGCTAGTTTAGCGCAGCCGTCGGTTTGCCGCGTTGGGTCAGCCATTTTGGGCGATAGAACATCACCAGATTGCCGAACAGAATCAGTATCAATCCAATTACCGCGTTGGTATGCCACTGATAGCCTTCATAAAATGTGGAAACGGTTAACGCAACCAGTGGAAACAGCAGCGTGCTGTAAGCGGCCTGACTGGCTCCTATGCGGCCCACCAAACTGAAATAGATCCCAAAACCGAGTACCGAGCCGAATACCGCCAGATAAATCAGCGAGCCGGTGTAAGCTGGCGTCCATTCGATTGCAAAAGAAGCGCCCTGCGCCAGACTTAATAGGGCCATCACCGCCGCGCCGTAGCCCATCGCGTAAGTATTGGTACTCATCAAATCCAGCCCGTGCAGCTTGTGGCGAGTGCTGATCATATTGCCCAGAGAAAAACCGTAGGTGCCGAGCAGGCTAAGGCCGACGCCTTTGAGTAATTCGGGCGCAACGTGCGTGGCGCTCAGGTCGTGCCAGAAAAGCATCACGATGCCTGCGAGACCTAAAATAGAGGCGGGGATTAGCGCGGGCGAAAGTTTTTGACGGAAAAACAGCATGCCATTGAAAGCGTTAAACAGTACCGCCATCGAAAAAATCACTGACTCCAAACCGCTGCTGATATAGGCGGCCGCGTGATAAAAACAGTAAAAGTTAAAGGCAAACACGCAGCAACCCTGCGCTACGCAAAAAAGATGGTCTTTGAAGGCCAGTTTGCGCAAGCGGCGGGTGATGAGCAGGGCGGCCAACATCAGCAAAGAAGCCAGTAAAAAGCGGTAAAAAATTGAGACTGTGATGGCAACTTCGCCCTGTTGCAGGTAAATGGCAAACCAGGTGGTGCCCCAGATAAGGATGACGGAGATATAGAGCAGCGCGTTCATAAGGTGTCCTGAGAAAAGGGATTCTGCGGCGATTATTCCCCTCTTTGACGCTTCGCGCCTGCACCGGCTTGCGATCGGTTGCATATTCTTGCGCTTTTTTGCTGCCATTTTCTGACAAAGCTCGCACTCGACCTCGGCTAAACATTACACTAGCGCTATTCATCAACCAGGCTGTTTATTATTGGGAGTCACGTCATGGCGAATAGCTATCAGGCGTTTGAAACGCTGAAAAAGCATCAGGCCGTTCTACATGACAGCCTGCACCTCGGCTCGGGCATGCAATTGGCGGCCTGGTCGAATAAAAATGACGTGGTAACGCAGGAAGATCCCGATCATCACACATTGAGCCTGTATATCGCCGACGGCTACGAGTGCTACCACAAGACGCGTTCGGGTTGGCAGAACGGCGGCGGACCGGATCGCTTTTGCATCATGCCGAAACACACGGTTTCTAGCTGGGACGTGCGGGGGGATCTGTCGTTTGTTCACATGTATTGTACCGACGAACATCTGCGTCGCGTAGTAGAACAGACGTGGGATCGCAGCCCGGCCACTATTCTGGTTGATGAACAGACTTTCAAGGAAGATCAGCAAATTACGCAGCTTTATCGCCACTTTCTGCTGAGCTGCAACTGGCAGGAAAAAAGCAATCGGCTGCTGTTAAGCACCGCGACCAATTTGCTGGTGACCCATCTGGCGCGCCATTATACCCAACTGCAATGGGCGCTGCCGACCGTGCGCGGTGGCCTGTCGCCGACAATATTAAATCGAGTTAAAGAGTATATTCACGGCCATCTTTCCTCGACCTTGCAGCTGTCCGAGCTTGCTGCCGTCGCAGAATTAAGTGAATTTCACTTTGCACGGATGTTTAAGCAGTCGATGGGCGTGGCGCCGCATCAATATGTGATGAATGCTCGCCTAATCCGGGCAGAAAGCCTGTTGCGGCACAGCACGTTAGACATCACGACTATCGCGCTCGACTGCGGTTTTAGTTCTCCGAGCCATTTCAGCAATCGATTCAAAACATTGCGCGGCTTCGCGCCTTCCGCCCTTCGACAAGATTCTTCGCGCTAACTTTCACTGCACCTCATCCCGCCTTTTATCGGACGATTAATGCCATTTTCCCGTTTCTCCTTTATCATTTTTCATCGGTTTATCTTATTGTCGAAAGATCTCTGCTTGGAAAGTATCCAGTGAGGTTTGACTACGATAAACTGGACCGATTAAGTCATCCAAAGGGTGGCAACAGCGCAGGATTAAAGGAATTTCGTGCGGGGTGATTCCCTCGCGCGCATAAATAAGGTACAAGGCTGCATGAAAATCCCAAATAGAATCCAACCTCTGGTGGATGACGGCCTGATCGATGATGTGGTCCGTCGACTCAAAAGTGGCAAAGAGGCCGACGTGTACACCGTTTTATGCGGTGAGGAAATCCGTTGCGCCAAAGTTTACAAAGAGGCGACCCAGCGGAGCTTCAAGCAAGCCGTTCAGTACCAGGAAGGACGCAAAGTACGCAACAGTCGCAGTGCGCGTGCGATGCAAAAAGGGTCTAAATTTGGCCGCAAACAGCAGGAAGAGACTTGGCAGACCGCTGAGGTCGATGCACTGTTTCGTTTAGCTAATGCGGGTGTTCGTGTGCCGCAGCCTTACATCTGTCTTGACGGCGTGCTGTTGATGGAACTGATCACCGATGGCGAAGGGCTGGTGGCACCGCGTCTGAGCGACGTGACTTTTACCGAGCAGGAAGCGGTTGAAGGCCACGACATCATGATCCGCAACATCGTGCGCATGCTGTGTGCCGGTATCGTGCACGGCGATCTGTCAGAATTTAACGTGCTGCTCGATGCAAAAGGTCCGGTAATCATTGACTTGCCGCAGGCGGTGGATGCTTCTGCAAACAACCATGCAGAATCGATGTTTGAGCGCGACGTTAATAACATGACCGATTTCTACGGCCAGTTTGCGCCGCAGCTGCTCAAAACCCGTTACGCCAAAGAGATTTGGGCGCTGTATGAAGAGGGTAAACTGACGCCGCAAAGCATTCTGAGCGGGGATTTCGTTGAAGACACCCATTCTGCCGACGTCGATTCACTGCTCGACGAAATTACCGCCGCCGAAGACGAATATTACGATCGTCAACGCGCGTTGAAAGAGCGCGATTAAACGCGCTCGTCAAAGTCTTTTACTTTGCTACAGTCACTTGCCTAGCTAAAGTCACTTACCTAGCTAAAATCACTAGCCCCGCTGCTGTAACCTTGAGTCTCTAAATACTCTCTCACCGCTGTCGTTAATAGAAATTCTGACAGCGGTGCTGCTCGCGCGTGACACTGCGCAAAAGCATAATCCGCCCGAATATTATATTCCTCAGCAATATCAAGCACCCGCAACTCAGAACACTTTTCCAAACGTCGCGCATAGCTGGCGTAGCCAATAAATAAATCACACTGCCCGCTGCGGATAAGCCAGTCGGCGGCGAGTTCACCTGCGGGAATCGGTGCGCTTTCAGGCCCGCCCACCAGCGTTTTCGCTTTGTTTCGCAACAATTCCCCCAAGCCCGGTTCGCCAACGTCCGAAAAGCGTTTATCGATGTTGTCGAACAGCTGCCACGTGTAATCGCCAGACGGATCGGCCAGCGGCGTAGACGTGCCTAAGGTTAAACGCGGATCGCGAAGCAAATCGAGCCAGGTCGCGGATGCATCGAGCCGCTCTTTGCGCGCCGTCAGACACAGCCGATTATGGGTAAAAATTTCTACCCGCTGCGCTAAACCTTGCGCCAGCAAACGTTGCGGATGTGCATGATTAGCAGAGGCAAACAGATCAACCTTTTCGCCCGCTTCGATACGTTGACGCAGCAAACCGGCCGGGCCAAAATCGCTCTGCACTCTGATTCCGCTTTGTTGCTGAAAACTTTCCATCAGCGTTTGCCAAACGGGCCGCAGACTGCCTGCGGCCAGCACCTTAAGTTCGGTCATCAGGCTTTTGGCTCCGCGACGGCGGTTTTAGGCACCGGCGACGCGACATAGTGGGTGCGATAAAAACGCTGATAATAGGCGTCGGCCTGTTTCTGCATATCCACGTCGGCGAACTTCTGCGGATAGAGCTTTTTCGCCATCCACAGCTCGCCAATCGCGAGTGCTTCAGGCATTGGATAGCCCCACGCCTTGGCGTATTCTGGCATCAGATAGACGCGATGATTTTTTACCGCGTCGATAACCTGCCATTTCGGATCGTTTTCGATCTCATTCACTACGCTCGGGTAACGATCCTGAACGAAAATCACCTGCGGATCCCACGCGATCACCTGTTCAAGGCTCACCTGTTTAAAACCTTTAACTGTCGATTCGGCAACGTTCAGCGCGCCCGCGTGATTCATCATCAGGCCGGTATATTTTCCGGAACCGTAAGTGCTCAGGCCCGGATTGGCCATATAAACACGCACGCGCTGCTGCGCAGGCACGGATTGCAGGCGATCGCTGACCATTTTGCGTTGCGTAAAGGTGTAATCAATCAATTCGGCAGCCTGTTTCTGGCGATTCACCACTTCGCCAATCAGCTGAATGCCTGTCTTAAGCCCCTGATTATAAGCTTGTTCCTCGTCGGGCAGCTGCGGATTCATCTTGTCTTCCTGACCCGGTGGATCTTGACGCAGTGAAATCGCCACCACCGCAATGCCCGCCTGAGAAATCTGTTCAATCATCTCTTTCGGCGCGTAATTAGTGACAAACACCACCTGCGGATGCAGGGCAACAAGGCTTTCCAAATCGACATGGGTCAAATCGCCCAGCGCCGGCGTTTTCTGCAACTGAGGGGCTAAGCGGACGTAACCGTCGCCAAGCTGCTGTTTCCAATTCGCCAATATGCCAACAATTTTGCTGGTGGCATTGAGTTGAACCAATAGGTTAAGCGTCTGGTGTTGCAGCACGACAACGCGGTCAACCTGATCGGGAATGGTGACCTGACGGCCCAGCTGGTCAGTAATCTGGCGCGCGGCTAAAGAGGAGAAGGTAGGTAAACTCAGCGCAGCGCCCAGCACCAACCATTGAAAAAGCTTACCCTTGGCAAAAGATTTTTTCAGAAATGCGTTCACAGGAAAACCTCGTTATACGTTGTATTTTTCAGTATATAGCGATGTGCGCTTTCTGAACATCACAACGAAATTCCGTCTCGCACCTGTCTTTATTGTCCCCCCGTCATTATTGTCATATAGCCGTGTCATGTTAGCTTTTTTGAAAATAGAGGATAACGACGATGAAAACTGAAATTTCCGAACGTCTGCGCATTGCCAGCCAAATTACCTCTCAGGCGGCCGAATTGGCGTTGAGCTATTTTTCCCGCCGAAGCGAGATCGACGTCAGCAGCAAAAGAACGCAGGACTTTGTTTCCGAAGCCGACGTGGCGGTCGAAAACTTTATTCGCGAACAGCTTGGCCACTATTTTCCACATGATCCGATAATTGGTGAAGAGATGGGCGGCCAACTGAGTGACAGCGCCTGCTGGGTTATCGACCCTATCGACGGCACCTCAAACTTTCTACGCGGATCGCCGCTGTGGGGCGTATCGCTCGGATTGGTTGAAAGCCATCGTCCGGTGATTGGCGTGGTCGCGCTGCCGGTGCTCAACGAACTCTTTGCTGCAGAAAGTGGAAAGGGGATTTTCTTAAACGGCAAACCGTTTACCCGCGACGATTGCTTTGCCGACGTGCAGGTGCTCTCTCTGGGCGACAGCGCCGACGATCAGCTCGGTGAAGCCTCGGCATTTTATCGCGGCCTGCGCGAGGCCGAATGGTCGGTGCAATGCTATCACTGCACCACCATCGGCATGGTTTTCGCCGCCAAAGGGGTGATCGACGGCCATCTCCAGCGTCGCACCACGCTCTGGGACATTGCGGGCGGCGCGGTGCTCTGTCAGGAAGCCGGTTTGGAAACCGTTGTCAATTTCGGCACTCAGGGAATCCGCCATCTTTCCGTTGCCAGCGGCACGCCTGCATTAATGGCCGCCGTCAAACCGCTGTGGCCTGACTTATCGCCTCGTTAAATCATGTCGCCTCGTTAAATTTGGCTTGCCGCTCCGTGGTCTATAGTTAACAGCAAAGTTAACGTACGACCTTTGGAGCGCAATGCATGATAATCCTTCACCACCTTAATAATTCGCGTTCCCAACGTATTCTGTGGATGCTTGAAGAGCTACAGCTGCCTTACACTCTTGAGCGTTATCAACGAGATGAGAAAACCATGCTGGCACCCGCCGCGCTGAAAAAGATCCATCCGCTCGGGAAATCGCCGGTTTTGCAAGATGGCGATCTGATCATTGCCGAATCGGGTGCCATCATTGAATATTTGCAGGAAACCTACGACCCGCAGGGCACGCTGAAGCCGGAAGATACGCCGTCGCGTTTACAGTATCGCTATTGGTTGCACTATGCAGAAGGTTCGCTGATGCCGTTACTGGTGATGAAGCTGATTTTCGGAAAATTAGGCAAGCCGCCGGTTCCGTTACTGATTCGTCCGATTGCAGGCGCGATCGGCAAGGGCGTGCAGCAGCAGTTTCTTGATAAGCAGATAGCCACGCACGCCAGTTATTTGGAAGATTATCTCACTAAAAATGCCTGGTTCGCGGGCGATCACTTTAGCGCGGCGGATATCCAGATGAGTTTTCCTATCGAAGCGCTGGCCTCGCGTGGCCCTATCGAAAAATGTCCGCACCTCCAGCGCTGGTTGAAGACTATTCAGGCGCGACCGGCCTATCAGCAGGCGTTGAAACAGGGTGGCCCTTACCAGATCGGCCGCTAGAAACCATTAAGAAAGGGGTTCTTAAACGGGCCCCGCATCCCTCCCGAAAGTTATCTCAGCGCATCTTTTTAGTCGAAATGTCTCTAAATTGTACCGAAATCCGAAAAACATCGTTAACACAGTTGAAAGCAGAGCATTAATAGCTGGATAATCGTTTGCTTAGCCGTATCCACGACTTATAAAAACCGCCGTACGCGATGAGAGTTAAGCGTTTGCCCTGGCTTTATGCCGATGATTTTCGATATTTTGATAACGAAAATCGACTGCATTTATCCTTTAGCCGGGTAGGGAAGCGAACGAAAAGAAACGATTTCATAATGACCACGCAGGCATTTCAGTAGCATTTTCAGAGGACTCCACCATGTCTCAACCACAGTCTCAAGCGGGCGGCAGCGTGACGCCTAAAGGATCGCTTGATGCTTTCTTCTCGATAAGCGCGCGCGGCAGCAATGTGCGACAAGAGATCATTGCCGGTCTCACCACCTTTTTGGCGATGGTCTATTCGGTCATCGTTGTGCCTGCCATGTTGGGCAAAGCCGGATTTTCGCCGTCGGCAGTGTTTGTCGCCACTTGTCTGGTTGCCGGATTCGGCTCCCTGCTGATGGGCCTGTGGGCCAACCTGCCGCTGGCTATCGGCTGTGCGATTTCATTAACCGCGTTCACCGCCTTTAGTCTGGTTATCGGCCAGCATATCAGCGTGCCGGTGGCGTTGGGCGCGGTATTCCTGATGGGCGTGCTGTTTACAGTGATTTCGGTTACCGGCATTCGCTCGTGGATTTTACGCAATCTGCCAACCGGCGTGGCGCACGGCACCGGCATCGGTATCGGGCTGTTTTTGCTGCTGGTGGCGGCCAATGGCGTGGGTCTGGTCATCAAGAATCCGCTCGACGGTTTGCCAGTCACGTTAGGAGCTTTCACCTCGTTTCCGGTCGTCATGACCTTACTGGGCTTGGCGGTGATTTTCGGACTCGAAAAGCTTCGAGTGCCGGGCGGCATTTTGCTGGTGATTATCGCTATTTCGATTGTCGGCTTGATTTTCGATCCGAATGTGAAGTATCACGGCCTGTTCGCTATGCCATCGCTCACCGATGCCAACGGTCATTCAGAATTCTTTAATCTGGATATCATGGGCGCGCTAAAAGGGGCCGTTTTGCCGAGCGTCTTGGCGCTGGTAATGACGGCCGTTTTTGACGCCACCGGCACCATTCGCGCAGTCGCGGGTCAGGCTAATTTGCTGAATAAAGAGGGGCAAATTATCAATGCGGGCAAGGCGTTAACGGCGGACTCGGTCAGCAGCATTTTTGCCGGACTGGTCGGCGCGGCGCCGGCGGCAGTTTACATCGAATCGGCAGCGGGCACGGCGGCGGGCGGTAAAACTGGCTTAACGGCCACCGTGGTCGGCGTGCTGTTCCTGCTGATGCTGTTCCTGTCGCCGCTGTCGTATTTAGTGCCAGCCTACGCGACGGCACCTGCGCTGATGTACGTCGGCCTATTGATGCTCAGTAATGTGACCAAGCTGGATTTCAGCGATTTCGTCGACGCCATGTCAGGCTTGCTGTGCGCGGTGTTTATCGTGCTGACCTGCAACATTGTTACCGGCATCATGCTGGGCTTCAGCTCACTGGTCGTCGGCCGCGTGTTCGCCGGCGAATGGCGCAAACTCAACCTCGGCACGGTAATCATCGCCGTCGCACTGGTCGCCTTCTACGCGGGCGGTTGGGCACTTTAAACTTTCATCGTGCCCTCGTTTTCACCCACGAGGGCATTTCTATTTTCCAAAAGCTCACAAACCTTTCTCTCGGCGCATTCATACCCCAACAAAAATTGTTAACAACCTTTACACTGCGAATTCAGAAATCTGCAATTTTTCTCCATCGTTAAAATGAATTACTATCAAAGCGTCGTGCAGGTCCCGCCTGCGTCCTGCTTCAAGCATTAACTAAAAAACAAGAGTCTAAGGAAAGCATGGAAATATTTTTTACCATTCTGATTTTGATTCTGGTGGTGTCGCTCTCCGGTGTCGTTACCAGGATGTTGCCGTTCCAGGTCCCACTTCCTCTTATGCAAATCGCCGTAGGTGCCTTGCTCGCCTGGCCGAACTTTGGTCTTCACGTCGACTTTGATCCCGAGCTGTTCCTGGTGCTGTTTATCCCGCCGCTGCTGTTTGCCGATGGCTGGAAAACGCCGATGCGCGAGTTTCTGCATAAAGGTCGCGAGATATTAGGTCTAGCTTTGGCGCTGGTGCTGGTGACCATCGTCGGGGTGGGGTATCTGATTTATATGATGGTGCCGAATGTTCCGCTGGTGGCGGCGTTTGCGCTGGCGGCCGTGCTCTCTCCGACCGATGCCGTGGCGCTTTCGGGTATCGTGGGCAAAGGCCGTATTCCGAAATCCATCATGGGAATTCTTGAGGGCGAAGCGTTGATGAACGACGCGTCGGGCCTGGTTTCCCTGAAATTTGCTATCGCCGTTGCCATGGGAACCATGGTGTTCACCGTTTCCGGCGCGACCGTAGAGTTTCTGAAAGTAGCGATTGGCGGCCTGCTGGCGGGTGTTGCCGTCACCTGGCTGTACAGTAAATCGCTGCGCATCATGAGCCGCTGGAGTGGTGATGATCCGGCGACGCAAATCGTCCTGCTGCTGCTGCTGCCTTTCGCCTCTTATCTGATTGCCGAACACATTGGCGTATCGGGTATTTTGGCCGCCGTGGCCGCCGGTATGACGATCAGTCAGTCGGGGATTATCCGCAACGCGCCGCTGGCAATGCGCCTGCGCGCCAACAGCGTTTGGGCGATGCTTGAGTTCGTGTTCAACGGCATGGTGTTTATCATGTTGGGGCTTCAGCTGCCGGGCATTCTCGAAAGCTCGCTGGATCAGGCGACCCATGATCCGAGCATCGTGACCTGGCACCTGTTCGCCGACGTCGGCATCATCTATTTTGCCCTGCTGTTGCTGCGTTTCGCCTGGCTGTGGCTGATGAAAAACTTCAGCACTCGCCTGTTGAAAAAGCGTCCGCTGATGTTTGGCGATTTCTCGACTCGCGAACTGTGGATCGCCTCTTTCGCCGGCGTGCGCGGGGCGATTACGCTGGCCGGTGTGCTGTCGATTCCGCTGTTTCTGGCCGATGGCACGGCGTTCCCGTCGCGCTATCAGCTGGTGTTCCTCGCCGCCGGGGTGATTTTGTTCTCGCTGATTGCCGGCGTGGTGGCGTTGCCGTTCCTGCTGCGCGGGGTGAAAGTCGATAAATCCTCCTATCGCGAAGAGGAGCGCATGGCGCGTTCCGTCTCGGCGGAAGTGGCTATCGAAAGTCTGCACAAGATGGAAGAGCGTCTGGCGGCCGATGCCGAAGAGAATATCGACGAGCAAACGTTGAAAGAGATCAGCTCGCGCGTGGTGGGGACTTTGCGTCGACGCACTGTCGACAAGGATGATATCGAAAACGCATTGATGCTTGAAAATCTGGAGCGACGTTTTCGTTTGACGGCGTTACGCGCCGAGCGTGGCGAGCTTTATCACCTTCGCGCCACGCAGCGGATCAGTAACGAAACGCTGCAAAAGCTGCTGCACGATCTCGATTTGCTCGAAGCATTGCTGGTCGAAAAAGAAGTCTGATAGCTTGATTATCAAATGAAAAAGCCCGCTGCGAACACCTCAGTTCGCGAGCGGGCTTTTTTTTGCCTTGATGAAATTAGTGAATAATCTGCGCCAGGAATTCGCGGGTACGCGCGGATTTAGGATTGGCAAAGAACTCTTCCGGCGGCGCCTGTTCAACGATTTCGCCGCGATCCATAAAGATAACTCTGTCGGCCACGGTGCGGGCAAAGCCCATCTCGTGCGTCACGCACAGCATGGTCATGCCTTCATCGGCCAGACCAATCATGGTATCCAGCACTTCTTTGACCATCTCCGGGTCCAGCGCCGAGGTCGGCTCATCGAACAGCATGATTTTCGGTTTCATGCACAGGGAACGGGCGATCGCCACGCGCTGCTGCTGACCGCCGGAAAGCTGCCCCGGAAACTTGTGCGCGTGCTCGGCAATGCGCACGCGTTGCAGATATTTCATCGCCAGCTCTTCGGCCTCTTTCTTCGGCATCTTGCGCACCCAGCAAGGCGCGAGCGTGCAGTTCTGCAACACGGTCAGATGCGGGAAAAGATTAAAGTGCTGGAACACCATGCCGACTTCGGTACGAATGCGCTCAATGTTGCGCAGGTCGTCGTTAAGCTCGGTGCCATCGACCACAATGCGGCCCTGCTGGTGCTCTTCGAGATGGTTGATGCAGCGAATGGTCGTCGATTTACCGGAACCGGAAGGCCCGCACAATACAATACGTTCGCCGGACGTAACGTTCAGGTTGATGCCTTTCAACACGTGGAACTGTCCGTACCATTTGTTGACGTCTTCCAGCGTGATCATCATTTTTTTAGCTTCAATGACGTTATGGTCTGTCATGTTATACCTCAGTGTGCAGAGTGCCCGGTGTGAAAGCGTTTTTCCAAATGCTGGCTATAACGCGACATGCTAAAACAGAAAATCCAGTAAACGGCGGCGGCGAAGACATAGCCTTCGGTCGACATGCCGAGCCATTCGGGTGCGACCGTCGCCTGCTGTACGCTGCTGAAAAAGTCCATCAGGCCGATGATGATGACCAGACTGGTGTCTTTAAACAGCGCGATAATGGTGTTGACCAATCCGGGGATCACCATCTTCAGCGCCTGCGGCAGAATGACTAACATCTGCGTGCGCCAATAGCCCAGCGCCAGCGACTGCGCGGCCTCGGTTTGTCCTTTCGGCAGGGCCTGTAATCCGCCACGCACCACTTCGGCCACGTAAGCTGACTGGAACAGCACCACGCCGACCAGCGCGCGGACCAGCTTGTCGATGCTGGTGCCTTCGCTCATAAACAGCGGCAGCATTACCGAGGACATAAACAGCACGGTAATCAGCGGCACGCCGCGCCAGAACTCGATGAAAATCACTGACAGCACGCGCACAATCGGCAGCTGCGAACGCCGCGCCAGCGCCAGCAAAATGCCCAGCGGCAGCGCACCGGCGATACCGACGGCGGCAATGACCAGCGTCAGCGTCAGGCCGCCCCATTGATAGGTTTCGACGCGCACCAGCCCGAAATAGCCGCCGTAAAGCATGAACCAGGTAAACACCGGAAATGCGACGGCCCAGCAGGCGATGTACAGACCACGGCGCGGCATCGCCGACAGGAACATCGGCACCAGCGACAGCAGCCCGACGATCAGCGTGGTATTAATGCGCCAGCGCTGGTCGATAGGGTAGAGCCCATACATAAACTGGCCGAAACGCGCGTGGATAAACACCCAGCACGCGCCTTCTTTCGTACAGTCGGCACGCGTGGTTCCGACCCAGTTGGCCTGAAAAATTACCCAGTTCAGCAGCGGCGGAACCAGCTCCCACAGCAGCCAGACGAAAAACAGGGTCAGCAGGCTGTTAAACCAGCTGGAGAACAGATTTTTACGCGCCCACAGCACGGCGCGACTGATTGGCGTACCGGCCTTGGCGCCCCTGACGGATTGCGGAAGAGTGGTCATCGTCATTCGTTTCCCTTAGCGCTCGACCAACGCGATGCGTCGGTTGTAAATATTCATCAGGAACGAGATCACCAAACTGATAATCAGGTAAACCGACATGGTGATGGCGATGGTTTCGATGGCCTGTCCGGTCTGGTTCAGCACCGTACCCGCAAACAGCGACACCATATCCGGATAGCCGATCGCCGCCGCGAGGGACGAATTTTTGACGATGTTGAGATACTGGCTGGTCAGCGGCGGAATAATCACCCGCATCGCCTGCGGCAAGATAACCTGACGCAGCGTGACCGGATTCGGCAGGCCCAGCGAACGCGCGGCTTCATGCTGGCCATGCGACACCGACTGAATGCCCGAACGAATCACTTCCGCGATAAAAGTCGAGGTGTAGACCGACAATGCCAGCGTCAGCGCGCCGAGTTCCGGAATCAGCACCATGCCGCCGCCAAAGTTGAAGCCGCGCAGTTTTGGAATATCCCAGTGCAGCGCCGGTCCGAAAATCAGCTGGGCGATCGCCGGAAACAGCACCAGCATCAGCAGGCACCACGGCCAGATACGCCACACCAGCCCGGTATGAATCTGGCGGAAATGGTTGTAGCGTTTCAGGAACAGAATACCGCCGACGGCCAGCAGCAGGCCAATCACGGCCGGCCAGAAGCCCGCCGCCATCTCTGGCGAAGGCAGATACAATCCGCGATTGCTGGCAAATACCGTATCAAAGGCGTTCAGACTTTGACGCGGGCCGGGCAGGTTGCGCAGCACGGCAAAATACCAGAAGAAGATTTGCAGCAGCGGCGGAATATTACGAAAGGTTTCGACGTAAACGGTACAGAGTTTGCGAATCAGCCAGTTGTCGGAAAGGCGTCCCAACCCCACGACAAAGCCGAGAAAAGAGGCAAAAACGATACACAGCGCTGAAACCAGCAAGGTATTGAGCAGGCCAATCAGGAAGACGCGCGCGTAGGTGTCGCCTTCTTCGTAACTGATAAGGTGTTGGACGATGCCAAATCCGGCACCGCGATTAAGAAAATCAAAGCCCGAGGTGATCCCTCGCGTCGTTAAATTGGTAATGGTGTTGTGGAGCAGGTAGCCCAAAAAAGCGAACAGCAGCACGACCGCTAAAATTTGGTACAACCAGGCACGAACCGCAGGATTCCGCAGTGAAAATGCGACTTTTTGGGTTGGGCGTTGCGACATAGGACAGCCTCAGTATGCGGTAATTCGGGTGTTACAGGTCTTGTTGGAAGCAGCACGCCGCGTTTAAACGGCGTGCTGCTGTCCGGCAGTCAATAACAAGCTGGCTGGAATTAACGAACTGGCGGTGCGTACTGAATGCCGCCCTGATTCCACAGCGCATTCTGACCACGTTTGATTTTCAGCGGGCTGCCTTCACCGACGTTACGATCAAAGCTCTCACCATAGTTACCGACCTGCTTAACGATTTTCACCACGAAATCGTTCGGCAGTTTCAGGTCTTCGCCATATTTACCGGTTTTACCCAGCAGGTTTGCCATGTCTGGCGTGGTCGGATTAGCGGCCATCGCATCGACGTTCTTGGAGGTCACGCCCATCTCTTCGGCATTCAGCATGGCGAACAGTGACCAGCGCACGATTTCCAGCCAGTCTTCGTCACCACGACGTACCACAGGGCCCAGCGGCTCTTTGGAGATAACTTCCGGCAATACGATGTAGTCGTCAGGCTTGCTCAGAGACTGGCGCAGGGCGTAGAGCTGGGACTGGTCGGAAGAGAGGGTGTCGCAACGGCCCGATTCCAGCGCTTTGGCGCTGTCGCTCGAACGGTCGAAAGTCACCGGCGTGAAGGACATTTTGTTGGCCTTGAAGTAGTCGGCCACGTTCAGCTCGGTATCTGTACCGGCCTGCAGACAAACGGTTGCGCCGTCGAGCTCTTTGGCGCTTTTCAGGTCAGCTTTCTTGTGGGTCAGGAAGCCGATACCGTCGTAATAGTTTACGCCCGCGAAGATCATGCCCATGCCGCCATCGCGAGACGAGGTCCAGGTAGTGTTACGAGAGAGGATGTCGACTTCGCCGGACTGCAACGCAGTAAAGCGCTCTTTCGCTGTCAGCTGAGTGTATTTCACTTTGGTCGCGTCGCCGAACACGGCGGCGGCCACTGCACGACACACGTCAACGTCGAGACCGGTGGTGTTGCCTTTGTCATCTTTGGAGGAGAAGCCCGGCAATCCGTCGCTGATACCACATTTGATAAAGCCGTTTTTCTTGATGGTATCGAGGGTGGTGCCTGCGTGAGCCTGACCGGCCAAGGTGACAAAACTTGCAGCGGCAATCAGCGTTGAGAGCATTATTTTTTTCATAAATCGTCCTGTGAGGCGAGAGCGAAAATTATTATTTTGTGAGTGCCGGAGCACCCTGTCTGTTTATGGGGCAAAGCCCTCAGCTCTGAATCGTGCGAGCAAAACGGCTAAAGCAAAGGGAGTGCCAACATTGAAAAGTCTTAGTAATCAAGTACCGGCAGGGTATTGACCAGTAACATTGATACTAATAAGGAGATTTATTGACCTAATTTGGGGCGTTGTAAATGGCTTTGCTGCAAAATGGTGCGCAATGTTCCAATATTTCGCGATCTGGTAAGCATTTAGCGTGAAAATGATAACATCCGGTAATATTTTGAAGAGAAATGTAGTGATGATGTGTAGAAAGGCTGTTTTGTTGAAGGATCGCGAGACATTTCGAGAAATTTCTACACGTTGTGCAAAGAAAGGGCGACATTACGGAGAGAAAGAATAGGGAGGGGATAGAAACAAAAAACCCGGCAGCGAGGCCGGGTTTAGGTAAGCGGTGAGCTTTAAATGACTACATTATAGATAAAGCGAAGGCGCGCCTTCAGGGCGAGTCTTGAAGCGACGGTGCAACCAAAGATACTGCTCGGGCGCACGCATAATCTCTTTCTCGACCACGCGATTCATATAGGCGGCGGCGGCTAACTCATCGTCAATCGGATAATTTTTCAGTTCGGGCTGAATCACCAGCTCGTAGCCTGCGCCTTTGTCTTTACGCACCAGCACCACGGAAACCAGCGCCGGTTTAGCCAGACGCGCCAGCATAAAGGTGCCGCTGGTGGTCGCAGCCTGATCGACGGCAAACAGCGGGGCAAAAACGCTGCCGCGCGGGCCGTAATCCTGATCGGGCGCGAACCACACGGCTTCGCCACGTTTCAGGGCGTGAACCATGCCGCGCAGGTCTTTGCGGTCGAGCATCGCCTTGTTGGAGCGCATACGGCCCCAAGTCTGCACGAATTCCATCACTTTATTATTGTGCGGACGATACATCGCCATCATTGGCTGACACAGGCCCATCGCGCGGCCGCCCAGTTCCAGCGACATAAAGTGTACGCCGATAATCAGCACGCCCTGATTGTTCTGCTGCGCCATTTTCAAGTTGTTAAGGCCGCTGACGTCAAACCAGCGTTTAACGCGGGCATCTGACCAGAACCACGCCATTCCCGTTTCCAAAAGGCCCATGCCGAGCGATTCGAAATTACTGACTATCTTGTGCTCGAGCAGGTCGCTGTCCATATCGGGGAAGCAGAGCTGTAGATTACGGCGAGTAATGGAAACGCGGCGTTTGAGAAAACGCATTGAGGTGCGGCCAAGCCACACACCGAGGCGATACAGCACCGGATAAGGCAGCTGCACCAGCAAAAACAGCACGCCCAAGCCAAACCAGGTAAACCAGTAGCGTGGGTGCAAAAATGATTTTTTAAAACGTTGAGTTGGAGCAGTCATGTCATTTCAATCATCAATATGAGTGAATTTGCGTAACGCGCAGGTGAAAGCTTGATCGCGATACATGCTTGGTTTGCCAATATTCGGACTACCGATTTAGGTATAAGTTGTGCGAAAGCGCTATTTTCCGACAATGTTTACGAATATCTACAATAAAAGGCGGGGATCGCGGGGCTAAAAGGCTTTCCGTAGGCGATTGGCGGAGCGAATTCGACTCTTGTTAATGATTATATCACGATCGCCAACCCTTACAGAGAGAGGATTCATCCTAATAGTGCAAAGTTTACGCACCTATTATGTCCATTTGTAAAACGCTAACAGCAGGGAGAGTTAACTAATTCGCCTTTTTATGCGCTTAAATGTAAAAAAGTTGTCTGATGGGTAAGCATCGCGGATCGTAAGTGTAAATTTATCGTAAGTTAGATTTTTTTAGGATATTTCATGCTGTTAGTTCTCCATGCTATGGCTGATATTCAATAACAAGAGCCGCATAGCCGCGCATTTATAAAAGGACAACACCATGAAAAAGACTACATTAGCCGTAATTTTTGCCGTACTGGCCAGCAACGCTGCTTTAGCAACTGCACACGCCGAAGGCCCGATGGATCACCATAAGCCGCAAGAGCGCGTCGTGATTGTGAAGAAGCCGGTTCACCACGTGGTTCATCACCCTAAACCGCGTCATCACGCACCAAAGCGTGAAGTTATCATCAAGCACGAGCCTGTTCGTCACGGTTAATCGCTAACAAAGATTAACCTGCAAAATCAAAGGCAAGTCGGCAACGGCTTGCTTTTTTGCCTCAAAAGTTTTGATATTAATAATTTGTTTTTAAAGCTTCAGCGCGTACAGCCTTTTTCGGGCAATGTCCCAAGGTAGTCTTCTTCCTGCATTTTCCATTACGTTATACGCTATCTCAGCTTTAGCGCCCGTAATAACGCGGTTGATTATTAACTCTTCGACGATCCAGATTGTTCCTTTTACTGCTATGCCTTCCAACGTTGCCAATTCACGTAATGCTTTATCCCCTGTTAATAAAGAACACTTCTCTTGCTTGGCTAAAGCCAGTGCAAAACAATCATTGCGGCTGGGGCCAATCACTTTGTGCGCTAACGTCTGCGCATAGGCCATAGTGTGCGGAGAAAGCTCGCCTAATACGAACCCCTTTGTTAGCAAATCAGCGTGATATTCCTCTAGCTCTTCATAAAACAAGATATCCGGAATTTTAAAGAGATGAGGTAATGAGGGCAGTAAATGCAGGAGTCCGCCTTCCTCTAAATCGATAATGACGTTTGCATCACTAATAAGAATCAGCATTTGAGGATTCTAATTTGCGTGACCGATGAAAGTTGATGACTGACATCCCAAGCAGCTCGGCAGCTTTCGACTCGGAAAGGATTCCCTCGCCTAAACCACGATAAACAAGCTGCTTAAAAGTGGTGGTTTTTTCGATAGGATAAGGTTCCCCAGGCTCCATGTTTCGCCATTGATGGGCCGAAAAAAGCAGGAACATCTCTTTACGCTTGGCAGGAGAGATAATCCCCAAATCAGTCGCACGATAGACGCAGGCCATCATGCTTAATCCATAATCCATTTTTAACAGGTACAGTTCTTTGGGTTCTAGATGCTTGCGAGAATTCCCCAAAATTCTGCGCACGGAATTCTGTGGGAAAAGAAACGCACCAGCGAAGCGATTACAGGCTTTTTCTTCCTCTAAAGAGGCAGACAGTTTACCTTCCAATAACAGATGACCGAGCTCATGGGCCAAGGTAAAACGCTGTCGATCGCCCGGCCATTTTGAAGAAATAACGATGATAGGCGTGGTACCAATAGAGGCCTGTAAACCGTCGAATTTACTTGTGGTATCGACGTCAGTGACAATAACCAATATGCCTTTGCTTTCTAGCACATCGATAATGCTCACTATAGGCTGGCTTCCAAGCTCCCACTGACTGCGAACCTGATCGGCGACCTCTTCCAACTGCTGATAATCGTCGATAACATCAAACGATAAAGTGGGAGTAATGCATTTTTGCACCGGAAAATTTGGCCAAAGATCGGTAAGTTCCATCCAGCGCTCAGCCTGCTCAAGCACATCGGCTTTGATGCGACGCAGTAGTTTAGGTGAAGCAGTACTGTGCTTTCGATATTCAATTTTATCGAGTTCGTATTTGGCAGGCCGAAAAAAATATTCGCTTCGGACATTCAGTGCACGAGAGATTTTTATCAGCACGCCGGAACTGGGCATACTTTGGTTATGTTCGTACTTTTTAATCATGTTGGCGCTTACGCCTGCTTGAAACGCCAGCTCTTTCATCGTTAGGCCAACCGCCGAACGCGCACGTTTTAAACGTTCACCAAACATATTGATCCCATGAGGCTTATGAATATTGGTTTATAAAAACTTAATTTTAATAGAATCTGTAAACCAAATTATGCGCTTGGGGAAAGGGATTGGCAAAGCATTAACGCCTGTTTTTCAGCCAAAGAAAAAGGCGCCCTATCTTGCGATAGAGGCGCCTTTTTTCAATACATCAACTGATTAGTATCAGTTCATGCCGTATTTTTTCAATTTCTTACGCAGAGTACCGCGGTTGATACCCATCATCAGGGCTGCACGAGTCTGGTTGCCACGGGTGTACTGCATCACCATGTCCAGCAGTGGCTGTTCAACTTCTGCCAATACCAGCTCATACAGGTCATTGACGTCTTGACCGTTCAGTTGAGCAAAATAGCCCTTAAGTGCTTGTTTTACCGAGTCACGCAGGGGTTTTTGGGTTACCTGATCCTGAGAATTAACGGTAGAAACGGTCAGTACATCAGAATTCACGCGTTGTTCGAACATAGTTCTGTCAGCTCTTTTTTGTTACGCAAGATTTTCGAAATATGCTTCCAACGCCTCCAGCTGTTCGCTGGCATCCTCTATGGCGTTGAAGGAGCGCCGAAACTGGTCATTCGGGGCATGTTCCTGTAAATACCAGGAGACGTGCTTACGGGCGATACGGAATCCCTTGCCTTGACCATAAAAGTCGTGCAGTTCCCGTACGTGCCCTATCATCAAGCGCTGTACTTCCCCAAGTGGTGGCGGCGGTAACAGCTCCCCTGTGTCCAGATAATGCTGGATTTCCCGGAAGATCCAGGGTCTCCCCTGAGCGGCACGGCCTATCATCAGAGCATCAGCTCCAGTGTAGTCGAGCACCGCCCTGGCTTTATGCGGGTCAGTTATGTCGCCATTCGCGATAATCGGAATGCCGACACTCTGCTTAACTGTCCGAATACTGTTGTACTCTGCTTCTCCATTGAAGAGGCAGGCACGGGTTCGGCCATGAATCGTCAGGGCCTGAATACCACAGTCTTCAGCCAATTGGGCAATTTGTACACAATTCCGGTTTTCCGGATCCCAACCAGTACGAATTTTCAACGTGACTGGCACATCTACTGCATTAACCACAGACTTTAGAATCTGTTCAACCAGATCCGGGTACTGAAGCAACGCAGAGCCTGCCAGTTTGCGGTTCACTTTCTTGGCTGGGCAACCCATATTGATGTCAATGATCTGAGCCCCTGCCTCCACGTTAATACGGGCGGCGGCGGCCATATCGTCAGGGTCACAACCGGCAATCTGCACGGCGCGTATTCCTGATTCATCACTATGTACCATGCGCAAACGCGACTTATCCGTACGCCACACCTCTGGATTAGAGGAGAGCATTTCGGATACTGCCATTCCAGCCCCCATTGAATGACATAAGGCACGAAACGGTCGGTCTGTAATACCGGCCATTGGGGCGGCAATCAGGCAATTTGTTAGCTGGTGGTGTCCAATGCGCATACTAGGAAAGACCATACTTGAAGTCCGCAAGGGCGCGTATATTACGCATTTTTTACGGGATATGAAAGGCCAAACTTTAACCAATTGCTCAATAAAAAGCAGCTTTACGTCAGCTTAACGTCGCTAAATGATAAATTACTTATAACTAACAAAGGGTTAACCGTTAACGCTCAAATTGTGCGCTTGAATAATTTAGTGACTTAACGCTGATTAAGCGCGATATAACAGCGTAATCTAAGGTGAAAATTGCTGTTTTAAGGAGCAATAACCGCGTTTTTTCCGTGACGGAACTCGCACTTTTACCAAAAACTGACCCTTTGGCGGCATGACTTCAAGGCAAAAAGTCGGGGAAAAAGGCGATGAAAGCGTGGGGCTAACAAAAAAGGGGAACACTGTTCCCCTTGTTACGTTAGAAAGGCAGCTTAGGCTTTTTGACGCCTGTGATGCGACACCATTCTTCTTTCTCGGCGACTGGGTCGAGCGTGAAGGTGTCGGCATAGGCTTCGACCACGCTGGCAGACTGGCTCGCCAGAATGCCAGACAGGCCGAGAGAGCCGCCTGCAACCGGCAGCACGCTGATGAGCGGTGCCAGCTCGCGCAACGGGCCTGCAAGGATGTTGGCGACCACCACGTCGGCAGAGAGGTTGTCGGGCTGGTCTTTTGGCAGATAGAGCGACAGACGCTCTGACACGCCGTTACGCTCGGCGTTGTCGCGGCTGGCAAGAATCGCCTGCGGGTCGATGTCGATGCCGATAGCTTTTGCCGCGCCCAGCTTCAGCGCGGCGATGGCCAGAATGCCGGAGCCGCAGCCGAAATCGATTACGGTTTTGCCGTCGAGATCCAGTCCGTCGAGCCATTGCAGGCACATCGCCGTCGTCGGGTGCGTGCCCGTACCAAAGGCCAGGCCCGGGTCGAGCATCACGTTGACCGCCGTCGGGTCCGGCACGTCGCGCCAGCTCGGGCAAATCCACAAACGCTCGCCGAAACGCATCGGGTGGAAGTTATCCATCCATTCGCGTTCCCAGTCTTTGTCTTCGAGCTGCTCAATCTTATGGGCAAAACCTTTGCCCAGCAGCGGCTCGTTTTCCAGAATCGCGACCACTTCCTGCATGTCGGTTTCGGCGTCATAAAGGCCGATAGCGTCCGTGTCGCCCCACAGCAGCGTTTCGCCCGGCTGTGGCTCGAATACCGGATTGTCGTGGGTATCGAGGAAGGTCACGGAGACCGCGCCGCTTTCGATTAGCGCGTCGCTCAGGGTTTCTGCATCCTGCGCGTTGGTATTGATTTTCAGTTGGATCCAGGGCATCGCCATTCTCTTCTAACAATTTGTTTTGGCTGACGTTTCAAGACGAAGTCAGCGCGTTGGCACGGCGGTACTCTCCAAACCTGTTGCCGAGATAAAAGGCCAGCAGGGAGAGCAGCAGTGACGGAACAATAGGGTGTAAACCGGCAATGTGCAGGTCGATTGTGGCTAACAGGGTATAACAAACCGCGCCGACGATCATTGACGACAATGCACCCGCCGCGTTGGCCCGCTCCCAATAAAGACCCAGCACCAGCGGCCACAGGAACACGGCTTCAAGGCCGCCAAAGGCCAGCAGGTTAAGCCAGATAAGCATCTCCGGCGGTCGCCACGCGGCCAGAACCACCAGCAGGCCGAGCACCAGCGTCGCTAAACTCGAAAAGCGTTTCAGCAGGCGCTCGTTGGTGAGCTGGGCCGGTCGCACACCCAAATAAAGGTCTTTAACGATCGTAGCCGAAGACTGCAACAGCTGGGCGTTAATCGTCGACATAATCGCGGCCATCGGCGCAGCAAGGAAGATTCCGGCGGCCCACGGCGGCAGTACGGTGATCATCAGCGTCGGGATAACCTGATCCGGCACCTTGAGATCCGGCAGAATAGCCCGACCCAGCGCGCCCGAAAGATGCATGCCGAACATCAGGATTGCCACCACCAGCGTGCCGAGCACGATGCCGCGATGCACGGCCTTGCTGTCGCGATAGGAGATGCAGCGCACGGCGGTGTGCGGCAGGCCAATCACGCCGAAGCAGACCAAAATCCAGAACGAGGCCATAAACGGTAGCGACAGCACGTTATCCGCGCCCTGCACCGACACCAGTTTCGGGTCGATGTGCTGGAGTTTATCCACCGCGCTGTGCAAGCCGCCGGCGGTATGAATCACCGCGACCAGCAGCAAAACGGTGCCCAGCAGCATAACCAGACCCTGCATCGCGTCGTTGAGCACGCTGGCACGAAAACCGCCAAACGAGGTGTAGAGCGCGATACTGACGCCAAAAATCAGCAGCCCCGTATCGTACGGAATGCCGGCGGCGGTTTCGAGCAGCCGCGCGCCGCCGATAAATTGCACGGTCATCGCGCCGAGGAAGGCGACCAGCAGGCTCAGGCTCGCCAGCCAGACCAGCAGGCGGCTTTTGTAGCGCGCATACAGCATGTCGTTGAGCGTCACCGCATTGTAACGGCGCGCTAAAATGGCGAACTTTTTGCCCAGCACGCCGAGCGACAACCAGACGGCGGGCAGCTGGATCATCGCCAGCAACACCCAGCCAAGGCCGTATTTATAGGCCGCGCCCGGTCCGCCGATAAACGAGCTGGCGCTGATGTAGGTGGCGGTCAGCGTCATGGCCAGCACGAAGCCGCCCATCGAGCGATTGCCGAGGAAATATTCGGTCAGGAAGCTGCCTTGCTGACGACGGGTGTAGGCGAAAACCGACAGGCCAAACACCAGCAGCAAATAGGCGAGCAGGGGGAGCAGAACTTCAGTCTGCATGAGTATCCTCCAGCGGAATATCACGATAAATCACCCGTACCATCACCCAGCTCAGCAGCACAAAAATCAGCGGAACCAGCAGGCACGACATTTCAAACCAGTGGGGAAGGCCGGTAATGCCTTGAGCATCATTCGGCAGGTAGGCGGCGAGTGACCAGGCAACAAGGTAGGCGACAGTCAGGCCAAAAGCCCAGCGCGCCTCGCGGTTAGCCTGTAGAAAGCGTTTATCCACTTTTAACCTCAAAACGAAAAAAGGCCGGAATATCCGGCCTTTATTAAGCTCATTTTATGCGTGGACGAACTAGTCCTGCAAGCCGAGCTTCTTCTCCAGATAGTGGATGTTGGTGCCACCGTTCTGGAAGTTTTCGTCGTTCATGATGCGCAGCTGCAAATCAACGTTGGTTTTGATGCCATCGATGATCAGTTCAGCCAGGGCGTTTTTCATGCGCGAAATAGCCACGTCACGGTTTTCGCCGTAAGTGATCAGTTTGCCTATCATGGAATCGTAGTACGGAGGCACAGTGTAGCCCGCGTAAATGTGCGATTCCCAACGCACGCCAAAACCACCAGGCGCGTGGAAGCGCGTGATTTTGCCCGGGCTTGGCAGGAAGGTATTCGGGTCTTCGGCGTTGATACGACACTCAACCGCGTGGCCTTGAATACGCACTTCATCCTGCTTGATAGACAAAGGCTGGCCTGCGGCGATGCGCAGCTGCTCTTTGATCAAATCAACGCCGGTGATCATCTCGGTAACCGGATGCTCAACCTGAATACGGGTGTTCATTTCGATGAAATAGAACTCGCCGTTTTCATACAGGAACTCGAAAGTACCTGCGCCACGGTAGCCGATGTCAACACAGGCTTTTGAACAACGCTCGCCGATGTAGCGACGCATTTCGGCAGTGATGCCTGGTGCTGGCGCTTCTTCGACAACTTTCTGGTGGCGGCGCTGCATGGAGCAGTCACGTTCGGCCAGATAGATAGCGTTACCCTGACCGTCGGCCAATACCTGAATCTCGATATGGCGTGGGTTTTCCAGGTATTTTTCCATGTAAACCATGTCGTTGTTGAAAGCCGCTTTGGCTTCCGCACGGGTCATGTTGATGGACTGTTCAAGGTCTTTTTCTGCACGAACAACGCGCATACCACGACCGCCGCCGCCGCCAGACGCTTTGATGATAACCGGATAACCGATGCGCTTACCGAAAGCGCGGTTCTTATCCATGTCATCGGTCAAAGGACCGTCGGAGCCCGGTACGCAAGGTACGCCCGCTTTTTTCATCGCGTTGATAGCAGAAACTTTGTCGCCCATCAGGCGAATCGTTTCGGCGCGCGGACCGATGAAAATAAAGCCGGAACGCTCAACCTGCTCGGCAAAGTCGGCGTTTTCGGACAGGAAGCCGTATCCCGGGTGGATCGCCACGGCGCCGGTGATTTCGGCAGCAGAGATGATCGCAGGGATATTCAGGTAGCTTTTAACTGAAGGCGCAGGGCCGATACAGACGGTTTCGTCTGCCAGCAGCACGTGTTTCAGGTCGCGGTCGGCAGTAGAGTGCACGGCAACGGTTTTGATGCCTAATTCTTTACAGGCACGCAAAATGCGCAGGGCAATCTCGCCGCGGTTAGCGATTACAATTTTATCCATGGTGCGCCTCGTTATTCGATGACGACCAGCGGCTCGTCGAACTCAACCGGTTGGCCGCTTTCAATCAGAATGGCTTTCACCACGCCAGATTTGTCAGCTTCGATCTGGTTCATCATTTTCATTGCTTCAACGATGCACAGGGTGTCGCCTGCGTTAACCTTTTGACCGATCTCGATGAATGCTTTGGCATCCGGGCTTGGAGTGCGGTAGAAGGTGCCAACCATTGGTGAGCGAACGATGTGTCCACTGATGGCAGCAGGTGCAGCGGCTTCAACTGGCGCAGGCGCAACGGCGGCAGCCAGTGGCTGCTGTGGAGCTGGCATGGCGTAAGCCTGTTGCATCATCGGGAAAGCTTGTTGCGGTGCTGCGCGGCTGATGCGTACTGATTCTTCACCTTCAGAAATTTCCAGCTCGGAAATGCCTGACTCTTCAACCAGTTCGATCAGTTTTTTGATTTTACGAATATCCATGAGTTGATTCCGTACTCTTATGCGAAGTAATTAATTGGATTTTGACAAGCGGTTAACCGCTGCCTGTAAAGCAAAATGGTAGCCATCTGCGCCAAGGCCACAGATAACGCCCACCGCGATATCGGAAAGATATGAATGGTGTCTGAAGGCTTCGCGGGCATGAACGTTGGACAGGTGGATCTCGATAAACGGGATCTGGACGGCCAACAGTGCATCGCGAAGCGCCACGCTGGTATGGGTAAAGGCTGCGGGATTGATCAGAATGAAATCGGTGTTTCCCCGTGCCTGATGGATCCTGTCAATCAGGAGGTGCTCTGCGTTCGATTGCAGATGGCTTAACGCAACGTCTGCTGCGGCGGCCTGCTGTTCCAAACCTTTAACAATATCGTCTAGCGTGGTACTTCCGTAGGTTTCTGGCTCACGCGTGCCCAGCAAATTCAGGTTGGGACCGTTGAGAAGCAAAATGTCAAACTTATGCGCCATTGTGAGCCTATCTCCTGCGATTAGTACGAGGTCGAAGAAAATACATTGATGACGCCAATTTGTCACCCTTTTCGTGCCAAATCAACCCAGACTTTTCTTAGGATGGGCTGCATTATAACCATATCGTGGCAATTCGCCGCCAAATACTGGCCTTATCAGCGAAGATAATCAACCCCCAGTTTGAAACTGGGGGTTACGAGCGAAAGGCAATTTTAGGAAAATGGCGCGTACGGCGGGGCGAAAAAAGGGATCAGCGAAACCACTGTCGGAACTTCTTGTAGCGAAGTGCCAGCAAGATCGCTGCAATTAGCGCATAAATGAACGGTTGAGGCGAATAGGTCTTTACCGACCACAAATAGTGAATCGGCGCGAGGATCGCGACAAGATAGATAGCATTATGAATTAGCTGCCATTTTCGACCCAGTTTTCGCTGCGCCCACATTGGCGAGGTTGAGGCCAGCACCAGCAGGATTATCCAACTGATGATCCCGAGCGTTAAGTAAGGGCGTGAAATCAGCTCGCTGCCCAGCAGGCTGATGTTGTTGATACCCAACTCGAGGAACGAGTAACTCAGCAAGTGCAGCGTCGCCCAGGCAAAACACCACAAACCAATCAGACGGCGCACGCGGATCAGCAGCGGCTGCTTGCCGTAGCGAATAACCGGCGTGACCAGCAGCGTGGCCAGCAGCAGTTTCAGCGTCATTCTGCCGGTAAAATGCTGAATATCTTTCGCCGGATCGGCGCTAAACCATCCTTGGTTAATAGAAAGAATAATCCACAGGAACGGCAGAAAGGCCGCCAGATGGATAACCACTTTGAGCCATTTAATCTGTTTCAGCGATAAACGCGGTATCTTCATCTGTTCTCCCGCAGTGAATTTTTCTTCTTTATAGAATTAACGTTTTTTATAAGTTGAACGCATGAATTAATAGTTGGTGCGTAAATCCAGACCGCGATAGAGATGGCCGACCTCTTTCTCATAGCCGTTATAGAGCAGCGTCGGCTGGCGTTTGACGTCGAGAATACCGCCGGAACCGATAAAACGCTCCGTCGCCTGCGACCAGCGCGGGTGATTGACGTGCGGATTCACGTTGGCATAAAAACCGTATTCGTCGGAGGCAATCTGATTCCAGGTCGTCGGCGGCTGATCTTTGACCAGCTTGATGTGGACGATAGATTTAATGCCCTTAAAGCCATACTTCCACGGCACGGTCAGGCGGATTGGCGCGCCGTTTTGTGGCGGCATACTTTTGCCATATACGCCGACTGAAAGCAGCGTCAGCGGATTCATCGCCTCGTCGAGACGCAGCCCTTCGACGTACGGATAATTTAATCCGCCGCCGATAAAGCGGTCTTTCTGGCCGGGCATATGTTCCGGATCGTAAAGCGTGGTGAAGGCCACGAAACGCGCGTCGCTGTTCGGCTCAACCAGTTTTAGCAGCGCGGAGAGCGGGAAACCAATCCACGGCACCACCATTGACCAGGCTTCGACGCAGCGCATGCGATAGATTCGCTGCTCCAGCGGGAAACGCTTGAGAATGTCGTCCATGTCCAGCGTCATCGGCTTTCCGACTTCGCCGTCGATAGTGATTTTCCAGGGCGAGGTCGGAAGCTGGCCTGCGTTGGCGGCAGGATCGGCTTTATCTAACCCGAACTCGTAAAAATTGTTGTAACCCGAGACTTTATCTTCAGGCGTCAATGTTAAATCGTTTTGGTACATTGCCGGTTTGGTAAAATCGAGCGGCTTGCCTGCGGGCGCTTTTGGACGATCGTTACCTTTAAACCATGACAACACATCGGCCTGCGACGTGGCAGGGATCGCCAGCGACGCGGCGCCGAGGCCCAGCGCCTGCAGCACTTTTCTACGGTCGTAGAAGATACTTTCCGGCGTGACATCTGCTTCGGTCAACACTCTTTTCTTACTCATGACAAGGCTCCGGGAATGGCTCAATCGCTGATACATAAGAAATCTGAATTAATTAAACAGCGTGTTGCTATGCTAAAAAGCATATACGCTACATACAATTCGAATAAACTGAGTAAGGCACAGGGATGCGATTTACTACCAGATTATACGCGATGATTTCAATGCTGGTCGCGCTCACCATCTTTTTGATGCTGGTGGGCGTAACGTTTAGCTTTGTTTTTCTGAATAAACAGAACGCCGAACAGCATTTACGCGCGCTGTCGACCTCCGTCGATCAAAGCCTGCTGACGAGCCCGCCGTCGTCCCTGAAGAATTGGATGCCGCTGGTGATGAACCAGCTGGATATCAGCCGCGTGCAGGTGATTACTCACCACGGCCCTCTTTATAGTCACGATAATCAGCAAAATACCGGCAGTGCGTGGGATAGCCACTTCCCCGACTTTATCACCCAAAATCTCCCTCTGCTACACCATCCTGATCTCAGCCTGAGCGTGGTGTATCTCGATCCTGTCAGTAATTATGCCCGCTCGCTGCGCACCACGGTGTACATCAGTCTCGCTATTGTGCTTATCCTGCTCGCCTCGCTGGTGAGTTTTCGCTGGCTGCGGCTGCAAACGCTGGGCTTCGAGCGGCTAGAAGAGCGGGCGCTGCGCATTCTGCGCGGTGAGCGCGACAATCTCCCGCTCGGCGATGTCAATGAGTGGCCACACAACGCCAGCGCGGCCATCGACAAGCTGCTGATCGACTTGGGTGAGGCGCGCGAACAGCGCAGCCGCGTCGATACTTTAATCCGCGCCTTCGCCCAGCAAGATGCCAAAACCGGCCTCAGCAATCGGCTGTTTTTTGATAATCAGCTGACCACCGAGCTGGAAGAAGAGGGCGCGTACGGCATTCTGATGCTGATTCGCCTGCCTGATTTCGACACCCTGCGTGATACTCACGGCCAGACGCCGGTGAAAGAGTTGATGTCTTCCATCGTCAATCTGCTGTCGACGTTTGTGATGCGCTATCCGTCGGCGTTGCTGGCGCGCTATTACCACAGCGATTTCGCCGTGTTGCTGCCGCACAGCACCTTGAAAGAGGCCGAAGTCATGGCGGCGCAGCTGGTCAACGCCGTCGGCGTGCTGCCTACTTCTTCTATTATTGATCGCGATGCCCTGCTCTATATCGGCATGAGCTCCTATCGTTTCGGCCAGACGGTAGAAGAAGTAATGGATTTTGCCGAGCAGGCGACGCGTCACGCGGCGTTTCAGGGCAGCAACAGCTGGTCGGTTTATGACAGCAGCGTGCCTGAAAAAGGCCGGGGCAGCGTGCGTTGGCGTACATTGCTCGAAGATACGCTGGCGCGCGGCGGGCCGCGACTCTATCAAAAACCGGCGATGAACACCGACGGCGCGCTGGACCATCGTGAAGTGCAGCGCCGCATCTTTGACGGCACCCGCGAGCTGCTGGCAGCCGAGTTTATTCCGCTGGTGACGCAGTTTGGCATGTCTCAAAGCTTTGATAGGCGAATGATTAGTCAGATTATTCCGTTACTGGCCCGCTGGCCGGACGAGACGCTGGCTTTCCACCTTACCGTTGATTCATTATTGCAGCGCTCGTTTGTTCGCTGGTTAAGAGATGTGCTACTTCAGTGCGAAAAAACGCAGAGAAATCGAATTCTTATTGAACTTGCAGAGGCGGATCTCTGTCAACATACCGACCGCCTTCGCCCCGCGCTGAGATTGTTGCAGGGTCTGGGTTGCAGGCTGGCCGTTTCACAGGCCGGACTGACGGTGGTCAGCACCTCTTATTTGAAATCGTTCCAGATTGAGCGGGTAAAACTTCACCCCGGATTGGTGCGCGACATCGATAAGCGGGTTGAAAATCAGCTGTTTGTGCAAAGTCTGGTGAGCGCGTGCAAAGGGACCAACGCCAAGGTTTACGCCTCGGGTGTACGCAGTCTGGATGAGTGGCTGGCCCTGCTGGAGAGCGGAATTCACGGCGGTCAGGGCGATTTTTTTGCCACGCCGCAAGTGGTTGACCCAGTCAGTAAAAAATATTCACACAACCACGGGGTTTAAACTGATCCGAACGGGGGAATTTAACGTAGAATGGCGCAGCCCTGCCATTTGCACCTTAGGGGTCACCCTGTTTCAGCGCCTTTTCACCTCCGCTTGCGCTGTGTAATTTCAGGTAAAGTGTAAGAATTTATGTGCGATGTCCGTGACTTAGCGTGTGCCTGCGTGAGATAACCTGAGCTTGTAGTTCAGATTTCCATCGCAGCGTATTAAATCACCCGTCTAAGTGACAGACGTCGCTGACAATTTTCACGTAAGCAGAACGTTTTTGCGCCTTGTCGCTGCTTCGCGTGGTTGGTAAAGTAGGCGGATTTTATTTTTCGCCCCCAGCTTGCAGGATTATCCTTTCGTTATGTTTAAGAAATTTCGCGGCATGTTTTCCAACGACTTGTCCATCGACCTGGGTACTGCCAATACCCTTATTTATGTAAAAGGACAAGGCATCGTGCTGAATGAGCCATCAGTTGTGGCTATTCGTCAGGATCGTGCTGGTTCACCTAAAAGCGTTGCGGCCGTCGGCCATGATGCTAAACAGATGCTTGGTCGTACTCCAGGCAACATTGCAGCGATTCGTCCAATGAAAGACGGCGTTATTGCCGACTTCTTCGTGACCGAAAAAATGCTGCAGCACTTCATTAAACAGGTTCACAGCAACAGCTTTATGCGCCCAAGCCCGCGCGTATTGGTGTGTGTGCCCGTCGGCGCGACTCAGGTCGAACGCCGCGCTATCCGCGAATCTGCACAGGGTGCGGGCGCGCGTGAAGTTTTCCTGATTGAAGAACCGATGGCCGCAGCAATCGGCGCAGGCCTGCCTGTTTCCGAAGCAACCGGCTCAATGGTTGTCGATATCGGTGGTGGTACGACCGAAGTGGCCGTTATCTCCCTGAACGGCGTGGTTTACTCCTCTTCCGTGCGTATCGGCGGTGACCGCTTCGACGAAGCCATCATTAATTATGTGCGTCGTAACTACGGCTCACTGATTGGTGAAGCGACCGCAGAGCGTATCAAACACGGAATCGGTTCCGCTTACCCGGGCGATGAAGTGCACGAAATCGAAGTGCGCGGCCGTAATCTGGCTGAAGGTGTTCCACGTGGTTTCACCTTGAATTCCAACGAAATTCTGGAAGCGCTGCAAGAGCCGCTGACGGGCATCGTGAGCGCCGTGATGGTGGCTCTGGAACAGTGTCCACCAGAGCTTGCGTCCGATATCTCCGAGCGCGGCATGGTGCTGACCGGCGGTGGCGCATTGCTGCGTAACCTCGATCGCCTGCTGATGGAAGAGACCGGTATTCCGGTTGTGGTCGCAGAAGATCCACTAACCTGCGTCGCACGCGGCGGGGGTAAAGCGCTGGAAATGATCGACATGCACGGCGGCGACCTCTTCAGCGAAGACTAATCTTTATTTAGCTCATCGCTGTTTCAAAGGTTCGTAAAACCTGTATGCCCGCGTCTGTAAAGTTGCAGCGGTTCGCCCGATGCGGCTTTATCGACAACGGAAATAGTGAAGACTAGCCTGCCGCGGAAAGGGGCTGCCTCAAGGGGTTCAGCCAGCAGTGTCTAGATTTGAGTGTCTGAACGGATTATGACGCTACGCCTGGATCCCGATGGGGTTCAGGCACGTTTTCCGATCCTGTTCGTCTGCACCCTTTTATACCTGCTACCATTCCTGTTAGGGTATTGTTTCGCTCAGATCGGCTGAAATTTCCCGTTGCCGAGGAACTCGCATATTTTATGAAGCCTATTTTTAGCAGAGGTCCGTCTCTGCAGTTGCGACTTTTTTTGGCTATTCTTACGGCCATCGTCCTGATTTTTGCCGACAGTAAAGTAGGTACGTTCGTCAAGATCCGCACCTATATGGATACTGCCGTCAGTCCTTTCTATTTCTTGTCCAACGCGCCAAGAGAGTTTCTGGATAACGTCTCCCAGACCTTCGCCTCACGCCAACAGCTCGAACTCGAAAACCGCGCGCTGCGTCAGGAATTGCTGCTGAAAAACAGCGATCTGCTGCTGCTGGGTCAATTCAAGCAGGAAAACGCCCGTCTTCGCGAACTCTTAGGTTCGCCGCTGCGTCAGGATGAGCACAAGATGGTGGCGCAGGTGCTGTCGACCAGCAACGATCCGTATAGCGATCAAGTAGTTATCGATAAAGGCAGCAACAGCGGCGTTTACGTTGGTCAGCCGATTATCAGCGACAAAGGCGTGGTAGGACAGGTGATTGCCGTTGCGGCCGTGACCAGCCGCGTGCTACTTATCTGCGACGCTTCCCACGCGATTCCGATTCAGGTGCTGCGCAATGATATCCGCGTGATTGCCGCCGGTAGCGGCTGCGCCGATGATTTGCAGCTTGAGCATTTGCCGGCCAATACCGATATTCGCGTTGGCGACGTACTGGTGACTTCCGGCCTTGGCGGACGTTTCCCTGAAGGTTATCCGGTTGCCGTGGTCTCTTCCGTCAAGGTCGATAACCAGCGCGCGTACACGGTGATTCAGGCGCGTCCAACCGCCGGTCTGCAACGTCTGCGTTATCTGCTACTGCTGTGGGGCGCAGATCGCAACGGCGACGCGCCAATGCCGCCGGACGAAGTGCATCGCATTGCCAACGAACGTCTGATGCAAATGATGCCGCAGGTCTTGCCGCCGCCGAACCAGATGGGTCCACCTGCGCCGGTGCCTGCCGCTGCGGCCAGCACCACGGCCGCGCCTGCGACGACGCCAACCGCTGGTAAAAGACCATGAACGGCTATCGCAGCCACGGACGCTGGATAATTTGGCTATCCTTTGTGGTAGCCATGCTGCTTCAGGTGATGCCGTGGCCCGATCAAATCTACATGTTCCGCCCCTCGTGGCTGATGCTTATCCTCATTTACTGGGTGATGGCGCTGCCGCACAGGGTTAACGTCGGCACGGGTTTTCTGGTCGGCTTTATCATGGATTTGATTTTGGGATCCACGCTCGGCGTGCGCGCGATGGCGTTGGCTATCACGGCGTATCTGGTGGCGTTCAAATTCCAGCTATTCCGCAATATGGCGTTATGGCAGCAGGCGTTAATCGTCATGCTGCTGTCGATGGCGGTTAACGTGATGGTTTTCTGGGCTGAATTCCTGGTGGTTAATATTTCGTTTCGGCCGCAAATTTTCTGGAGCAGCGTCGTTGACGGCGTGCTCTGGCCTTGGCTGTTCCTGTTGATGCGTAAAATCCGTCGACAGTTTGCCGTACAATAAGGGCGTTATGACTTTACTTTATCTGGCATCGGGTTCGCCGCGTCGTCGTGAGTTGCTCACGATGCTGGAACTGCCCTTCGAACGCCTCTCTACCGACGTGGCCGAACAGCGCCAACCCGACGAAGCGCCTGCCGATTACGTTCAGCGTTTAGCGCTGGACAAGGCGCGCGCGGGTGTCGCCGTTGCGCCGCAGGACTTGCCGGTATTGGGCGCAGACACTATTGTGGTACTCGATGGCCGCGTCATGGAAAAACCCGCCGATATTCAGCACGCTGCCGAAATGCTGGCGGCGCTTTCCGGACGGCAGCATCAGGTGATGACCGCGGTTGCTTTCGCCGATGCAGAACATCACCTTTCGACGCTCGTGGTGACCGACGTCACCTTCCGCAGCCTGTCGTCCGAGGATATTCAGCACTATATTTCCAGCGGCGAGCCGATGGATAAAGCGGGAGCATACGGAATTCAAGGAAAGGGCGGTTGTTTCGTCCGTGAGATCCGCGGCAGTTACTATGCAGTAGTGGGGCTTCCGCTAGTGGAAACTCAGGAACTGTACAGTGATTTTGTTGCACAACGCGTTCTTAGGAGAAAGCATGACGGCTGAATTACTGGTCAATGTGACCCCATCGGAAACACGGGTGGCATACATCGACGGTGGCATCTTGCAAGAGATCCACGTAGAGCGGGAAGCAAAGCGCGGTATCGCCGGGAATATCTACAAAGGCCGCGTAAGCCGCGTGCTGCCCGGCATGCAGGCCGCGTTTGTTGATATTGGTCTCGAAAAAGCCGCTTTCCTGCACGCTTCCGACATCATGCCGCACACCGAGTGCGTTGCGCGTGAAGAGCAAAAAAAGTTTAACGTCCGCGATATCGTCGAGCTGGTCCATCAGGGACAAGATTTAATGGTGCAGGTGGTGAAAGATCCTCTTGGCACCAAAGGCGCGCGTCTCACTACCGACATCACTCTGCCTTCCCGTTATCTGGTATTTATGCCGGGCGCGTCGCACGTCGGCGTGTCACAACGTATTGAAAGCGAAGCCGAGCGCGATCGCCTTAAACGCATCGTTTCCGCCTATTGCGACGAGCAGGGCGGCTACATTATTCGTACCGCCGCCGAAGGCGTCCGTGAAGAAGAGCTGGCGCAGGACGCCGCCTATCTGAAACGCCTCTGGACCAAGGTGATGGAGCGCAAACGCCGTAATATCACCAAGTGCAAACTCTATGGCGAGTTAGCGCTTGCTCACCGCGTGCTCCGCGATTTTACAGGTCAGGAGCTAAACCGCATTCGCGTCGACTCGCGTCTGACCTATGAATTACTGATCGAATTTACCAGCGAATACATGCCCGAGCTGACCGACAAGCTTGAGCATTACAGCGGCAAACAGCCTATTTTCGACCTGTTCGACGTCGAAAACGAGATCCAGCGCGCGCTGGAACGCAAGGTCGAGCTGAAGTCTGGCGGCTATCTGATCATCGATCAAACCGAAGCCATGACCACCATCGATATCAACACCGGCGCGTTTGTGGGGCATCGCAATCTCGAAGAAACCATCTTCAATACCAATACCGAAGCCACGCAGGCCATCGCCCGCCAGCTGCGGCTGCGCAATCTAGGCGGCATCATCATCATCGACTTTATCGATATGTCGAATGACGATCACCGCCGTCGCGTGCTGCACTCGCTCGAACAGGCGCTGTCGAAAGATCGCGTGAAAACCGGCATTCACGGCTTCTCCGCGCTCGGTCTGGTCGAAATGACCCGCAAAAGAACCCGTGAAAGCGTGGAACATGTTCTATGCAGCGATTGTCCAACCTGTCATGGCCGCGGGACGGTTAAAACCGTTGAAACCGTGTGCTACGAAATCCTGCGCGAAATCGTTCGCGTGCATCACGCCTATGACGCCGACCGATTCCTGGTCTACGCTTCTGTGGCCGTGGGCGACGCGTTGAAAGGCGAAGAGTCGCACGCGCTGGCGGAAGTCGAAATATTCGTCGGAAAACAGGTCAAAGTGCAGATTGAGCCGCTCTACAGTCAGGAGCAGTTCGACGTCGTCATGATGTAATTCCCAGAATTGACTGGTTAATCTGGAGCAGTTTTTAACGTAGGATCCTCTTGCGTAGTCGATTATTGCGCGAAAAATCAAGACAAGGAGAGAAGTGTGAGGCGACTACCGGGGATACTGCTAACCAGCTTTGCAACGATTATCGTGATCGTGGCGCTGGCGATCAGTGGGTTACGTTTGGCCCTGCCTCAGCTCGATCGTATCAAACAGCCCTTAGTCGATAAAATCCAGTCAATGACCGGCGTGCCTGTCAGCCTGTCGCAAATTCACGGCAGTTGGCAAACCTTTGGTCCGACGCTTGAAATCAGAAATCTGGCGCTGACTTTGCCAGACTCCTCCTCAAAAGTTGAACGCGTGACGCTGGCGCTCGACGTCTGGCAGTCGCTGCTGCATCTGCGCTGGCAGTTCCGTAATCTGACTTTCTACAATCTTCAGCTCGATTTGAACTCCACGCTCGGCGGCGGCAGCGATAAAGGTAAAAACATCGGCGCCAATCGTATCAGCGATATTTTCCTGCGTCAGGTCGACCATTTTGACCTGCGCAATAGCCGCATCAGCTTCCTCACGCCTTCCGGCCCGCGCGCCGAATTTGATATCCAGCAGATGACCTGGCTCAACTCGCCGAATCGCCATCGCGCGGAGGGGCAGCTGGGGCTGTCGAGCTTTAACGGCCAGCACGGCGTAGTACAGGTGCGAATGGACCTCAACGACGACGAAGGCCTGCTCAACGACGGGAAAATTTATCTTCAGGCTGACGGCATCGACATGAAGCCGTGGTTCAGCCGCTGGTTGCGCAGTAATACCGGTCTCGAAAGCGCCAATTTCAGCCTCGCCGCCTGGCTCACCGTGCGCGACGGGCAGGTGTTCGCGGGCGACGTGCATGTCAGAGAAGGTGAGGCCGTGTGGCACACCGATGACCAGCCGCACCGCCTCGACGTCGAAAATCTTACCCTGCACGGCAATCGACAGGGCAACGGCTGGCAGGTTGGTACCTCTGAATTAAATCTGAAAACCGACGGCGAAGCCTGGCCGAAAGGCGGACTCACCGCGCTTTATCTGCCAGAAAACGGCACCACCACCAACGGCCAGTTCCTCGGACCCGATCAGCAGGAGCAGCTGCGCCTGCGCGGCAGCAACATTCAGCTCGAACGCATCGGGCCGATTATTCCGACCATCTCCTTCATGACGCCCGCGCTGCTCGAGCGCTGGAAAGATCTGAAGCCGACCGGCACGATTGACAAGCTGGCGCTGGATATCCCGCTCAAACAGCCCGAGCAGACCCGCTTTAATCTCAAATGGCATAACCTGCGATGGGAACGCTGGAAACTGCTGCCCGGCGTGAATAACTTTAGCGGCACGCTGACCGGCAGCGTTCCGCGCGGGCAGATGAAAATCGATTTGGACGACAGCCTGCTGCCTTATGGCGAAATGTTCCGCGCGCCGCTGGATATCAGTCAGGCCAGCGGCACCTTTGATTGGCGTTACAACGACAAAGGTTGGTCGCTGTGGTCGCAAGATGTCAGTGTTAAAGCCAACGGCCTGTGGGCGACGGGTGGATTCTCCTACGACCAGCCGGAACAGGGCCAGCCATGGTTGAAAATTCTGTCGGGTATTCGTCTCTATGACGCCGGTCAGGCGTGGCGTTATTTCCCCGAGCCGCTGATGGGCAAGCATCTGGTCGATTATCTCAGCTCGGCAATTCAGGCCGGACAGGTCGATAACGCGACGCTGAGCTTTAACGGCAATCCGCACAACTTCCCGTTTAAGCATAATGAAGGACAGTTCCAGGTTTGGGTGCCGCTGCGACATTCAACCTTCCAGTTCCAGCCGGGCTGGCCTGCGTTGACCGATTTGGCTATCGACCTTAACTTCCTGAATGACGGCCTGTTTATGAACGCGCCGCACACCAGGCTTGGCAATGTGTCGGGCAATAATATCGTGGCCAACATTCCTGACTATTTGAAGCAGAAACTGTTGATAGACGCCGACATTGCAGGCGCGGGCAAAGATATCGGCAGCTATTTCATGGATACGCCGCTGAAGAAATCGCTGGGTGCCGCGCTGCAACAGCTGCAGATTGGCGGCGATGTTAGTGGGCGCTTACATCTTGATATTCCCTTGAACGGCCAGCAGGTGCGCGCCACGGGCGGCGTGAATCTCAAGAATAACAGCCTGTTTATCAAGCCGCTTGAAAGCACCATCGAAAACCTTAATGGGCAGTTCAGCTTTGATAACGGCAACCTGAACAGTAACCAGATGACCGGTAAATGGTTTGGTCAGCCGCTGAACGTGAACTTTAAAACGCTGGAAATGGCTGATAAATATAGTATTAACGTCGGCTTGGACGGCAATTGGCAACCCGCGAAACTGCCGGGCCTGCCGAAGGCGATCGCCGAGAAGATTTCAGGCAGCGCCAACTGGAAGAGTAACGTCGATATTCTGCTGCCCAATAAGGGCACGCCGAACTACAAAGTCACGGCCAACGCGGATCTCAGGAATGTGAGCAGTCACTTACCTAATCCACTGAACAAAACGGCGGGCAAGGCGTTGCCGCTCAGCGTTAACGTTCAGGGCGACCTGCACAGCTTTAATCTTAACGGCGTGCTGGCGGGCAAAGATCGTTTCAACAGCCGCTGGCTATTAGGCAAGCAGCTGACGCTGGACCGCGCCGCGTGGGAAGTCAACGCCTCGAAAACGCCGCCATTGCCGCCAACCAGCAGCCTGACGCTGCACCTTCCGGCGCTGGACGGCGAAAACTGGCTCGGCCTGCTCTCCCCTGACAGCGCGACGCAGACGCAAAACAGTAAAACCGTCGGTTTCGGCTTCCCGCACCAGATTACCGTGACCACGCCGCGCCTGACGCTGGCGGGTCAAGGATGGAACGACCTGACACTTAGCTCGACGCAAAATGACAACGGCACGCAGGTCGTCGCCAAAGGCAAAGAGATTGACGGCACGCTGGACATGAACACCCGTGGCCCGTGGCTGGCAAATCTGCGCTATCTTTACTTTAACCCGCAGTTTACGCCGCTCGACAAGGCCGCCACGACGGAGAGCAGCGGACAAAATCCGTTTGGCAGCAGCCAGATTTCCTTTGCTGGCTGGCCCGCGCTGAACGTGCGCTGCGCCGCCTGCTGGTTCCTGGGGCAGAGTTTCCGCAAGGTTAACGCCGACTTTATCCCTCAGGGCAACCAGCTGGCGTTGAGAAATGGCCTGATCGACACGGGCGAAGGTCGTCTCGACGTGCAGGGCGACTGGAAACAGGGCAATCAGAGTAGTAACAGTACCGGCCTGCGCGGCACGCTGAGCGGCAAAGATGTTGACCGCGCCACCTCTTTCCTTGGCGTGAGCACGCCGCTGAAAGGCGCGCCGTTTAAAATTAATTTCGATTTGCATTGGAAAGACGTGCCGTGGAAGCCGGATGCCAAAACGCTTAACGGCACGATGAACACCGATTTCGGCAAGGGTGAAATTGTGGACATGGGCGGCGGCCGCGCGGGTCAGCTGCTGCGTCTGGTCAGCTTCGATGCCCTGCTGCGCAAGCTTCAGCTCGATTTCAGAGACACCTTCGGCGATGGCTTCTATTTTGACTCCATCAAGTCGACAGAGTGGATCAAAGACGGCGTAGTGCACACCAACGACCTGCTGGTTGACGGACTGGCCGCCGACATCGCTATTAATGGCAGCGTCAATCTGGTCAATCAGCGGCTCGATCTCGAGGCAGTTATTGCGCCCGAAATTTCCGCCACGGTGGGTGTCGCGACCGCGTTTGTGATCAATCCGATTGTCGGCGCCGCCGTGTTTGCCGCCAGTAAAGCGCTGGCACCGCTGTGGAATAAAATTTCGCTGATTCGCTACCAGATTGACGGCACTATCGCTCAGCCGACGGTGCATGAAATTTTACGTCAGTCCAAGGCAGACAAAAAAGCCAACGCCGTGCCCGCCCCTTAAGCGGGTGGCACAGTGTTGAGCTACGTCATACTGTGTTACGCTGTATGTTGACTTTACATGACCAAAGAGAGCGAAGAAATTATGAGTCTGGACCTTGTAAGTGAGCGGTTACTCGCAGCCAATAATCTGAGTCAGCAAGACTTGTTTTCAGTTTTGGGCCAATTAGCCGAGCGCCGTCTCGATTATGCCGATCTCTTTTTCCAGTCCAGCTTTCACGAAGCCTGGGTCATTGAAGACAGTATTATCAAAGACGGCTCGTACAATATCGATCAGGGTGTCGGAATCCGTGCCGTCAGCGGCGAGAAAACCGGTTTCGCCTACGCCGACCAAATTACGCTCAATGCGCTAAATCAAAGCGCGCTCGCGGCGCGAAGCATCGTGCGCGATCAGGGTAACGGCAAAGTTCACACGCTGGGGGCTATCAGCCACTCTGCGCTCTATTCGCTGGCCGATCCGCTGCAAAGCATGCCGCGCGAAGAGAAAATCGCTTTACTGCATCGCGTCGACAAAGCCGCACGCGCCGCCGATACGCGCGTGCAGGAAGTCTCTGCGAGCCTGACCGGCGTGTACGAAAATGTGCTGGTTGCGGCCACCGATGGCACGCTGGCGGCCGATATTCGCCCGCTGGTACGTTTGTCAGTGAGCGTGCTGGTCGAACAGGACGGACGTCGTGAACGCGGTGGCAGCGGCGGCGGCGGACGTTTTGGCTATGAATATTTCCTTGAAACCGAAGACGGCGAAGTGCGTGCCGATGCCTATGCCCGCGAAGCGGTGCGCATGGCGCTGGTCAACCTCGACGCTATCGCCGCGCCGGCCGGCATGATGCCCGTAGTATTGGGCGCAGGCTGGCCGGGCGTGTTGCTGCATGAAGCCGTCGGACACGGCCTCGAAGGTGACTTTAACCGTCGCGGCACCTCCGTATTTAGCGGTCAGATGGGCAAGCTGGTGGCTTCCGAGCTGTGTACTGTCGTCGACGATGGCACAATGCAAGGTCGTCGCGGTTCAATCTCGATTGACGATGAAGGCGTGGCGGGTCAGTACAATGTGCTGATCGAAAATGGCGTGCTGAAAGGCTACATGCAGGACAAGCTCAACGCGCGCCTGATGGGCGTGCCGCCAACCGGTAACGGCCGCCGCGAATCTTACGCGCACCTGCCGATGCCGCGCATGACCAACACATATCTGCTGGGCGGACAGTCAACGCCGGAAGAGATTATCAGCAGCGTCGAGTACGGCCTTTATGCGCCTAACTTTGGCGGCGGACAGGTTGACATCACCTCCGGCAAGTTCGTCTTCTCGACCTCAGAAGCTTACCTGATCGAAAAAGGTCGCATCACCAAGGCGGTGAAAGGCGCGACGCTGATTGGCTCAGGAATCGAAGCGATGCAGCAAATCTCGATGGTCGGTAACGATCTGGCGCTGGACAAAGGCGTGGGCGTCTGTGGCAAAGAAGGCCAAAGCGTTCCGGTCGGCGTCGGTCAACCTACGCTGAAACTAGATTCTCTAACCGTCGGCGGTACAGGTTAAAATAATCTTTTACCTGGTTATCTAACTTATCTCGGACTGACAGCGAGTAAACAAACGGGGGCTATTTAGCGCCCGTTTCTGTTTTGCGATGCTTGCGATAGACCTTGCTGACTTCTTTGAAATAGTCGGTAAGGTAATTAATGCACACCTGCACTTTTAGCGGCAGCTTATCTTTCTCGGTATGCAGCGCATAAACGGGGCGGGGCGCTGACTGATAATTGCCAAATAATATTTCCACTTCCCCCGAATTAATCTCATCGATAATCCACATCATCGGAATATAGGCGATACCGACGCCAGATTTCAGCCAGCGGATCATGGTTTGCGAATCATTGGTGACGAAACGGCCCTGCGGATGAATGCGGATGGTTTGACCTTCGGGTGACACCAAATCAAATTCGCTGTCGGGGCGCACGCTGTATTCCAGCCAGGTAAAGTTCACCATGTCGGCAGGCGCTTCGGGTTTGCCGTGGCGCAGCAGGTAGGTTTTCGCCGCGCAGACTACCATCGGCATCGAGCCGAGATGTTTGGAGAACAGGCTCGAATCCTGCAAATTACCGACTCGAATGACGATATCCAATCCGTCGGCAATCAGGTCTGGCGCTGGACTTCCGGTAACCAGATTCACCATCAGGCCCGGATATTCGTGGAGCATCTTGGCGGTCATGGCAGCAAGAACATTTTGTGCCATTGTCGAGGAGCTACCAATGCGTAATGTACCGGTTGGTGTGTTATTAAACGCGTATAATTGCTCGTGGACTTCATGCACGCTGTGCAGCATTTTATGGCAGCCCTGATAGTAAATCTTCCCCGCTTCGGTGAGGCCAAGACTGCGCGTGCTTCTGTTTAACAATTTGATTTGTAATTCATTTTCAAGCTTGCTGATACTTTGGCTAATGGCGGAAACGCTCATTTGAAGGCGCGGCGCGGCGGCCGTATACGACCCGCTTTCCACCACCTGAGCAAAAATTGACATGCGTTTTAATCGGTCCATTGTTAAGTCCAGCTTAAAAGTGATTGTGATCACAGAATGTTGATAACTTGATAATAAGCAGGCTAATATAGTTGTCCAGACAAAATAGTGTCTAGATAAAAGCCTCAAGTTCGGATGCAGTGAATCAGTTATCTTACCTCTGCCGACTTTTCTGGCAATCCAACGTTATCCTTTACTGCATGCTTTAGAGATAATTCTCTCGAAGTGTGCCGGTTTTGTCGAAAATTTCGAATCATGTTCGCGCGGTAATGTTAAAATTAATGAACAATATAGGGGCTGCTGTGCGTCACTACCTTTGTGGTACGAGTTTAAGGAACTATCAATGAGTTTGCTTCCGGTAATGGTGATTTTCGGATTGTCGTTTCCCCCGGTGTTTTTTGAAATACTTTTGGCGTTGGCCGTGTTCTTTATACTGCGTCGAATTTTAACCCCTACCGGGATCTATGATTTTGTCTGGCATCCGGCTTTGTTTAATACGGCATTGTATTGCTGTCTCTTCTATCTAATATCCTGCATTTTCGTCTGAGGCTGTCGTGAAAAACTTATCAATAAAAATAATACGTTACGCAATAACGTTTATCATTGTGATCCTGGCCGCCATCGCGATTTTCCGTGCCTGGGTGTTCTATACCGAATCACCGTGGACGCGTGATGCGAAATTTACCGCCGACGTAGTGGCGATGTCTCCCGACGTCAGCGGACTGGTAACCGAGGTGCCGATACGCGATAACCAGCTGGTTGCCAAAGGCGACGTGCTGTTCAAGATTGACCAGCCGCGCTATCAGGTTGCGCTTGATGAAGCCAATGCCGACGTTGCCTATTACGAAGCGCTGGCCGACGAGAAAAAGCGTGAAGCCAATCGCCGTGTAAAATTGGGTACGCAGGCGATGTCGATTGAAGCCATCGAACAGGCGACCAGTGACTTGAAAACCACGCAGCACCAGTTAGCCAAAGCCAAAGCCGTTGCCGCCGCCGCCGCGCTGGATTTGCAACGTACCGTCGTGATTGCACCTGCCGATGGCTGGATAACCAACCTCACCGTGCATCCGGGCGACTTTATTACTCGCGGTGAAACGACCGTGGCGCTGGTTAAACAGCATACCTTCTACGTGCTGGCCTATATGGAAGAGACCAAGCTGGCCCGCGTGCGTAAAGGCGATCGCGTAGAAATCACGCCGCTTGGCAGCAACCGTATTCTGCACGGCACCGTCGACAGTGTCGCCGCTGCGGTAACCAACAGCAGCAGCACCGCCGCAAGCAACGGTTTGGCGACCATCGACAGTAACCTCGAGTGGGTTCGTCTGGCGCAGCGCGTTCCGGTTAAAATTACCCTCGACGATATGGATGAAAACCACCCGTACTCGGCAGGGACCACGGCAACAGTGGTCGTCGCCGGTGAGCACGATCGCGTCGAGCAAAGCTCCTGGTTCACTAAATTCCTGCACCGTATGCGCGAGTTTGGTTAAGAGAAAATGATAAATGATTAGCCCATCTCTCCTGCGCATGCGTTTTGCCTGCAAGCTCACCTTTGCCATTCTGGGGGCGCTGGTATTTGGGTTTTACCTACAGCTGGAAACCCCGCGCTGGTCGGCCATGACGGCCGCCATCGTGGCCGGTGGACCCGCAATGGTCGCCGGTGGTGAACCCTTTGCAGGCGCAATTCGCCATCGCGGCATTCTTCGCGTTATCGGCACCTTTATCGGCTGTATCGCCGCTATCACGATTATTATGGCTACCGCGCGCGCGCCGGCAGTGATGCTGCTGCTGTGCTGCCTGTGGGCCGGATTCTGCACTTGGTGGTCCTCCATCGTTCGCGTTGAAAATTCCTATGCCTTTGGTTTGGCTGGGTATACCGCGCTGATTATCGTCGTGCTTTCTTCTACTAATCTCACCGAAGCGCCGCAGTTTGCCGTCGAGCGCTGTAGCGAAATCGTGGTCGGGATCTGCGCGGCTATCGTAGCTGACCTGCTTTTCTCCCCGCGATCGATCAAGAAAGACATCGACAGAGCGGTCGATCAATTAATGCTGGACCAGTTCAACCTGATCAAAATCAGCGTGAATCAGGTCGAGAAAGAGGAGATGGACAAGGCCTGGAACACGCTGGTGAAAAGCACCACGGCCATCAACGGTATGCGCGGCAGCCTGATGATGGAATCGTCGCGCTGGCAGCGGGTCAATCGGCGACTCAAGGCGTTGCATAGCCTGTCGCTGAGCATGATTACCCAAGCCTGTGAAACCTACATCATTATGCAGACGACGCCCGAGCTGGTGCCGCAAGAAATCAAGGATTTGGTTAACGAGCCGGTCGAAAATCTGACCGACGTGCGCCACATCATGAAGCGCCTGCGTCAGGTCGCGACCACTATTCCAGCCGACACCATTGCCCAGCCGCTTTATGCCTGGATAGGCACCGGCACGCGCGCGCTGCTCATGGTAAAAGGCGTTCACACTAATAGCAGCATTAGCAGCACCGAAAGCAGCGTGTTGAGCAACGAGGTGGTGGTCAAACCGGCCTCCGCCGAGATGCATCACGCGCTCATCAACGGCCTGCGTACCTTTGTTTCCAGCGCGGCGGGTTGCCTGCTGTGGCTGTGGACCGGCTGGACCTCCGGCTCGGGCTGCATCGTTATTATTGCCGTGATTACCTCGCTGGCGATGCGCACGCCGAACCCGCGCATGATGGCGCTGGACTTTATGATAGGCATGCTGGCCGCCATTCCCATTGGCTCGATGCTTTACATGGTCATCATGCCGTGGACCCAGCAAAGTCTGTTCCTGCTCTGCCTGTCGCTTGGGATCTTCATCTTTATCTGCGGCATCGAAGTACAAAAACGTCGCCTCGGGATTTTGGGTCTGCTGGTCGGCTGCATTAATATTCTGGTCTTGAGCAACCCGATGACCTTCGACGTGATGACCTTCCTCGATAACGCCACCGGTCAGGCGATTGGCTGTGTGATCGCGCTGGTGGTATTGTCGCTAATTCGTGACAAGTCACGAGACAAGACGGGCCGTACCTTGCTGAATCGCTTTGTCAGCAGCGCGGTATCGGCCTTGACCACCAAGGCTTATCGTCGTCGTGAAAATCACCTGCCTGCGCTTTATCATCAGTTGAACCAGCTGTTAGTGCTGTTCCCGAATGACATCGGCAAATACCGTTTAGCGTTGCAGCTGATTATTGCCCATCAGCGTTTAAAACTGGCGGAAGTGCCGGTCAACGACGAGCTGTCGGCGTTCCATAAAAAGATCCGCCACACCGCCGACCGCGTGGTCTCTTCGCAACGTGAAGGCAAGCGCGAATATTATTACCAGCGCCTGCTGAGCGAAATGAGCGAATATCAGCAGAAGCTGGTGGAATACGACGCCCCGCCAAAAGTCACCGAACCCGTCAGACGGCTTTGCGACTTACTGCACAACTATCAGCGGGCATTTTTGCAATAACCGTTGATAATGATATAAATCCTGACGGCCCTAAATGGGGCCGTTTTTTTATTTTAAATAAAAGCTAATTTATGGATTTTTAAAATCATCTAATTGTGATTTCTTTAAAATACATTTAATTATTATATTTTTTTAAAAGTTAAATTCCCTAGTGCTGGTCAGCGTTCTTTTAAAAGTATTAATTTTAATGAATCTGTCTGTTTTATGAATCCTGCTTAGTTTATGGGAAATCCCACGGGATGTTTTTATTGTGGAGAAACCTTAAACTTCTGTGCGACTAAGGTCAACAAAAAAGAAGACAATATGATCGCAAAAGTGAATGCATTATAAATTTATATATTTATTGATTCTTTATCATTTATATCCATATGATTTAATAGTGTCCTAGTAAGAAATAGGAAGGTATACTGCGTTTTTTGCATAACGGCCGATATTAATTTATTTGGTTTATATTTTTTTGAATAAATAGGCAGATGTTATGGGTGAAATGTATAGATGAAAGTGTCCAGCGTTGAACGAAAAATTAATATTATCAATAACATCGAGTATATATTAAGAAGCAGAGGCGAAACCAAGGCTTCTTTTTCTCAACGTACCGGTGTTACGAGAGCAACGCTATATAAAATATTAGACGGCAAAGTCAGTAACGTTCAACACACCACGGTTACCCGTATTGCTGACTTCTTTGGGGTAAATTGCGAAATTATTGAAAATAGCAGCTTGGAGAACCTTGAGAAATCAGAAAGAGAAATCTCTATTGAAGGTGACAAGAACCCGGCAGCGATACCGATTATTCCTCAATCTGAAATACTTGCCTGTTTAGATAAAAGAGTCGGTTTGATGGTCACTCAGTATCCTGTTACCTGGTTTTTTGGTGACGTGTCTAATATGCTTGCCCTAAAAATTGAAAAAGAGTTTGGTTATGGATTTTCAATCGGAGATTTATTGATATTCCGGCGCTATTCGAAAGTTGAAAAGAAACAAATGATGCTTTGGTATTCCCCTCCCGATCGCTTTTCTCTGACAAATTATCTGGATGGCAGCAACACACTCCATCATGCTGATGCTCTATTTTTAGGAACGGTAGTTGAAGAAAGGATGCATCTTTAGAAAAACTTTAAAAGTGTTTAAGGATAAACAGCATGGAAAGTAACACGAAATATAAACTACTTGGTTTTAATCGTAATGATGAAATTTCAGCAAATGTAATGGTTTTATCAACTGGAAAACATATAAACCTAAAACTAAAAGAGCTTGATAACAGCGAAATTTCAGAGGACTTTAATAGACATGAACTTAAAGCCCTTTACCACCGATTATACAGTGATAGCCAAACAATCACCTCTTATGAGTTGGGCGATAGACACGAACGTTCATGGTACGCCTATTTGATTATTACTCTTTTTCTGTCGGTAATTTGTATCCTTTGTACAGTAAGCGGCGTTAAGCCTATTCGCCTCGCAGGGGTTGATTTCGTCGTGCCAACAGGCATTTTTTTCTATCCTCTGACTTTTATTCTTATCGATATACTTAATGAATTTTATGGTTTAAGGATGGCAAGGAGAACCATTTTACTCTCTTTTATTGCCAACCTCATTTTCGTCACGGGGTTATGGGCAACAAGCCTCATGCCCGCGCTTGCCGAATGGGGATTAGAAAGTGCATATAAAGAGTTTGTTAATAGCATCGTTTCCGTTCTTATAGCTTCTTCCGCCTCCTATCTTGTTTCCGAAAATGTTAACTCCTGGTTGTTGTGCAAAATAAAAGAGTTAACCAATTCCCGCTATCTTTTCATTCGAGTCATTACCAGTACCGTCGTAGCGTCCGTCATTGACAGCATCCTGTTTTGTACTTTAGCGTTTTATAATGTGTTAAGTTTCGAAATCATCAAAACCATGATTTTCTCTCAGTTCGTTATAAAGCTTGCCTATTCTATTTTAGGTGTTGGTCCAATCTATGCAACGCGCAAGCTTTTTCGTGTCTATATAAACAAAGAAAATTTGGCTAATTAAAAGGATTTGTTATGCAGAATGAAAATGGATTAACCTTGTTGGGTGCTAAAACAGAGTATTTCCAGCATTACGACAGTTCACTACTGGAATCATTGCCGAGAGCAAAGAGTCGACAGCAGATTAATATCGATAGTAAGTCCCTTCCTTTCACAGGCTTCGATTTATGGACCGGATTTGAGCTGTCCTGGCTTAATGCGAAAGGTAAACCAAGGGTTGGTATTGCTGAATTCATCATACCTGCCACCAGCTCTAACCTGATTGAATCCAAATCGTTCAAGCTTTATCTCAATAGCTTTAATCAAACTAATTTTGTTGACGTGGATGACGTTGCCGCTCGACTCAAGCAAGACCTTTCTCACGCCGCAGACGGAGAGGTTAGCGTTAAACTTTATGCCGATCTCGATGCTTATCCGAAAGATATTGCCTCGCTACCCGGAGAAAATATAGATCATCTGGATATCACGGTTGCAGACTATATTTTTAAACCCGAGGTTTTAACGGATTCGACTAATGAAAATAATGTGAAAGAAACGCTTTCGTCCAACCTATTGAAATCTAATTGTCTGGTAACCCATCAGCCCGACTGGGGAAGTGTGGTGATTACTTATGAAGGCAGGCAAATAGATCGCGAAAAGCTGCTGCGTTATATCATTTCATTTAGAAACCATAATGAATTCCACGAGCAGTGCGTCGAGCGGATTTATTGTGATATCAAACATTACTGCCGACCGGACAAGCTTAGCGTTTTGGCTCGATATACTCGTCGCGGAGGGTTGGATATCAACCCGTTTAGAAGTGATTTTGAGTTACAGCCGTCAGTTAAGCGTCTGATTCGCCAATAACGAGTTCTTCAACAACAAGTTCTTCAACGACAAGTTCCTCAACTACGAGTGCGCCAATAATTCCTGGTGTGTTTAATAAGCATTAAAGCAATAAAAAAGCTGGCGCCTGTTAAGCGCCAGCCATTAATTATTATCAGTTAAAGCTCATGAGCTATTACGAATAAACTTTGCTGGTTTTCACGGTCGCGACGTCATCTTCCGGCTCGTCCTCATCTTGAGGAATGGTCAGTTTTTCATGACCCGAAGCCACGCCCCAGTAATAGCAGACTAGCGTAACGACAATCAGCAGCACCATGTCGGTCGGGCTGGAGATCGCGTTGATGCCGCCGTAAGTACCGAGATAAGAGAGCGCCAACACCAGCACGTAATAAACCACCAGCCAGAGCGAACTCTTGAAATCGCGGGCGAAGTGCTGATCCTTTTTAGCAAACAGCACGTAAGCCAGCCAGGCGAGAAGCAGGATCGGAATCAGCAAAATGTTGACCGACCAGCCGCTCCAGTAAATCAGCAGGCTACTGGCGATAAAGGCCAGCGGACTCAGCAGACCAAATACCGGCAGCTTAAACGGACGTTTCAAGCCCGGCAGACGCGCACGCAGCACGCCCGCATTAACCGGACCCGGCAGATAGGTAAATACCGTCGCCGACGTCACCGCGCCAATCAATCCGCCCCAAACCTGAAACTCTGAAGGCAGCGTCCAGGCAATCGCCAGAACCAGCGACAGCCACAACGCGCCGCGCGGCACGCCTGATTTCGGGTCAACCTTGGCGAAAACGTTAAACAGATGACCGTTTTTAGCCCACGCAAACAGCACGCGAGACGCACCCGCCAGATAGATATTCCCAGTGCCCGCCGGAGAGATGACGGCATCGATCAGGATCAGGTTAATCAGCCAGGTAATGCCCAGACTGCGCGCCAAATCGGCATACGGCGACTGGAAAATTGCTTTCAATCCGACCCAGCCATTGGTGTTCAGCAGGTCCGTTGGCACGGCACCCATAAACGCAAACTGCAGCAGAATATAGACCGCAAAGCTGATGGCAATGGCGAGAATAATGGCGATAGGAATGTTGCGCTGCGGATTTTTCGCCTCACTGGCGAAGTCCACCGCCTGACGGAATCCGAGGTAGGCAAACACGATACCCGCGCCGGTCAGTGAGGAGAACACGCCGTGCGCGCCGCCCGGATTCGTGCCCGGAACGGAGAGGTTAGCGCCGTGGAAATAGCCGAACAGCGTGACAATGACCATCAATGGCACGATAAATTTAAAGGTAGTAATAATGGTGTTAATGCGGCCAAAGAAGCTGACGCTCCAATAGTTCAGCAGGAAAAACGCCACCAGCAACACAATCTGCATCACGAAGCCAAGCGTGGTCGGGCTGCTGTCGGTATGGCCGAGCGCAGGCCACCAATACATCGCGTATTGACGAACGGCTTCGACTTCAACTCCCGCCGTGCTGGTATACGCCAGCAATGAACTGACACCGATGACAAATCCCACCACGTTGCCGTGCGTGTATTGCGGATAACGCACGAATCCGCCCGCGCGCGGAATGGCGGCGGCGAGCTCGGCAAACACTAAACCAATCAGTAAAACCATGACGGCGCCCAACAACCACGCCCATCCTGTTAATCCCCCTGCATAGCCAGAACTGGTCAACGCTGCGTATAGCCAACCGGAGCCAATCATGGAGCCGACGCCAAGAAGGGTCAAATCCACCAGGCCTAATTTTTTTTTCAATGTCCCCTGAGTCATAGCAGTCCTCTTTAGGGTTTTTTAGGAAAATGACAGAAACCATCTCTGTTAACGTTTTTGAACTCGGCACTGCTCTTCCTTTCTCAATACCTGAAACGTATCAGCAGGAAGCGTGCCAGACTGCCAAATTTGAGGGTAAAAGGTATTAATAGGCCGCAAATGGAGTGGCTGCGCATTATTTGCGTGCTATTTGATAACTCCATTGCACCGATAAAGTGCGCAGGCTTGAAGGAAGAAATAGCAGTAATCAAGGGAAAAGCAGCAGGAAAGGCAGGCGTTAAGCTTTCTGAAAAGCACAGGCGGCGGGCAGGTTTGGGCTATGGGCAGAGGATTAATGGCTATACTTAACCATTAATTAACTTTGAAAAAGCTTTCAAAAAGCCTTGGAAAAGAGCCCATAAATTTATCGCCCCAGACGGCGCACCTCACAGGAGGAAGAGCGATTATGTCAGACCAGCAACGTGGTTCTTTAGAAACGATTAAAAACCTGTCCACTCATCCGCTGTTTAAAACCGGTTATTTCGTCGCGGGTGAATGGCAAACCGCGGCACAAACCTTTGACGTCGAAAATCCGGCGACGGGTGAAGTGGTCGCAAAAGTCGCGCGTGCAGGGCAGGCCGAAACGGAAGCCGCCATCAAAGCCGCTAGTCAGGCTTTTCCAGAATGGCGTAAGAAAACCGGCAAAGCGCGCTCTGAAATTTTGCACCGCTGGTATGAGTTAATGCTGGAGAATAAACAGTTCCTCGGCGAGCTAATGGTTGCCGAGCAGGGCAAACCGTTAAAAGAAGCGCTGGGCGAAGTCGACTACGCCGCCAGTTTTTTACAATGGTTTGGTGAAGAGGCCAAACGCGCCAACGGCGAGATTATTCCGCCGGTGAAAGCGGGCTCGCGTATTTTGGCTACCCGCGAACCGGTGGGCGTTGTGGCGGCGATTACCCCATGGAATTTCCCGCTGGCGATGCTGACGCGCAAACTAGGTCCGGCGTTGGCGGCAGGCTGCACCGGGCTGATCAAACCCGCGAATAATACGCCGCTGTCGGCCTTTGCCCTGCTTGAGCTGGCAAAACAGGCCGGTGTGCCAGACGGCGTGCTTAACGGCGTAGCCGGTGACACCTCGGCAATCAGCGATGCCATTATGGCAAGCAGCGCCGTGCGCAAAATCTCCTTTACCGGTTCCACCGAAGTGGGCAAAACGCTGGTGCGCAACAGTGCCGACACCATGAAAAAAGTCTCGATGGAACTTGGCGGCAACGCGCCGTATATCGTTTTTGACGATGCCGATCTCGACGCCGCGATTGAAGGCGTGCTGGCCTGTAAATTCCGTAACTCTGGGCAGGTTTGCGTTTCTATTAACCGAATTTATGTGCAGGACGGCGTTTACGACACCTTTGTGAATCGCCTTGCCGAGAAGGTCAGCCAGCTTAAGGTCGGCAACGGCATGGAGGAGGGGGTAATCGTCGGACCGTTGATTAATATTAAAGGTCTTGAAAAAGTCGAAGAACACGTAAAAGATGCGCTTGAGCACGGCGGCAAACTGTTGACCGGCGGCGAACGTCATCAACTGGGTGGAAACTTCTTCCAGCCAACCGTGATTGCCGACGCCAACGATCAAATGAAAGTCGCTGCCGAAGAGACTTTCGGTCCGCTGGCGGCCTGTTTTCGTTTCAAAACCGAAGAAGAAGCTATCGAGCGCGCCAACGCCACCGAATTTGGACTGGCCGCCTATTTCTATTCGCAAAACCTGCAACGCGTTTTCCGCGTCGCCGATGCAATCGAAAGCGGCATGATTGGCATTAACGAATGTGCATTATCGACTGAAGTTGCGCCGTTTGGCGGCGTAAAAGAGTCCGGCTTGGGTCGCGAGGGTTCCGTGCTGGGTCTCGAAGAGTATTTGCAGGTGAAAACACTGCATCTGGGCAATTTGTAATTAAACCGATTTCAAAACTAGACCAACGAGTATGAACGATGAAAGCAGGAACAACGTGGGGTAAAATTTACTTGCTGGTGGCGGGAGTGGCCATTTTGCTAAGCGGCAGCGCGACGGCAAAGATGCATTTTTTTTCTTCTTCGCAGGAAAATGTCGCTGGCGTGCAGGGCAACATCTCACAGCTGACGGCGGAAAAAAACGTTGTCAGTTATTTGCAGCAGCATCACCAGTTGCCCAACTATTTTGTCACTAAAAAGCAGGCGCGCGCAGCCGGATGGGATGCCCGCTCGGGTAATCTGTGTCAGGTTTTGCCGGACAAGGCTATCGGCGGCGATCGTTTTTCAAATCGTGAACACAGTCTGCCTGCTGCCTCAGGCCGCGTGTGGCGTGAAGCCGATATCAATTATCACTGCGGAAGACGCGGTGCGGATCGCGTACTATTTGCCAATGATGGCCTGATTTACATCAGCCGTGATCACTACAAGCACGTTGTTCGGGTGGAGTAGAACATATGAAAAAAGTGGTTTTCGATTTTAATCACATCCCCGACCTGCCCGCTTTCTACGCCGATTTTGCGCGGCAGTTTGCACTTGGTGAAGAGTTTGGTGCCAATTTGGATGCGCTCTGGGACGTCGTCACCGGCGGCATTGCATTACCGATCGAAATTGATTTCACCCATTTTAATGCGGCGCGAAAACGCAAATTCGGATCGTTGGTGTTACTGTTTGAAGAAGCCGAAGAAGAGTTGGAAGATGAGTTGCGCTTTAACATAATCGAAAAAACCCCTGCCAAAAAAGCCTAAGCATCTTTAAAAGGGTTTTCGAGTTATAGCGAGTTATAGCGAGGGATCCAATAATTCAGTAATTGGAGCTGTAGCAGGGCGGCAAGGCCCGGTGAGCTGACATTAGGTCAGCGATTCGGGCGAGCGCGCAGCTACAGCTTCAAGAACGACGGTTACTGCTGCTCTTCAGCGAGTTCGCGGAGATACTGGAAAATTTGGCGATAGGCTTTCGGCGGCTTATTGGCGGCTTTCTCTTTCTGCGCATTACGGATCAGCGCACGGAGCTGCTGACGGTCGGCGTGAGGGTAGAGAGCCAGCACGGATGGCACGGCGTCATCGCCTTCTTCCACAAGGCGATCGCGCAGCACTTCCAGCTTGTGGAACAGCGAAACCTGCTGGTTGTGGCGGTTTTTCAGCTTGTCGAGTGCGGTTTGAATCGGTTCGATATCGCGGGAACGCAGCATCTTGCCAATTAATTGCAGCTGGCGACGACGGCCTTCTTTCTTGATTTTTTGCGCTAAATTGATGGCGGCGCGCAGGTCTTCATCGAGCTGAAGTTTGTCGAGGGAGTTTTGACCCAGCTCGACCATCTCGGCACCGAGCTCTTTCAGTGCTTCGGCATCACGTTTAATTTCACTCTTGCTGACCCAGATGATCTCTTCATCTTCGGCGTTGTTCTCTTCTGGAACATCGTCGAGCCAGTCTTCTATTTTCTTAGTCATTAGGGATCCTTAAAATTCTTGGCCGCATTATCGCACGGTTGGCAACAAAAGACCCAGTCGGAATGCGAAATTGTACTAAGTCTCTGTTAGACTCTGAAGAATCTATAAGTAATTATCTCCAACTTTTTACTTAACACCTTATTGAAAAAAGAAGGGCGGGCTGATGAACGTAACCACTCAAGTGGCAGAGCAACGTAAAACGCTGGAACAAGCCGTAGCGCAAGCTCTGGAGTTAGCGAAAGCTGGTTCTGACGGCGCGGAAGTGGCGGTCAGTAAAACCACCGGAATTGGGATAAGTACCCGCTTTGGTGAAGTCGAAAACGTTGAATTCAACAGCGACGGCGCGTTGGGCATTACCGTTTATTATCAACAGCGTAAAGGCAGCGCGTCCTCTACGGACCTCAGTCCCGACGCCATTGCCCGCACCGTGCAGGCCGCGCTGGATATCGCCCGTTACACTTCGCCGGATCCTTACGCTGGCGTAGCCGATGAAGAGATGCTGGCCTACGACGCGCCCGATCTCGATCTTTTCCACCCCACCGAGCTCGACGCCGATCGCGGTATCGAGCTGGCGGCGCGTGCCGAACAGGCCGCGTTGGCGGTGGATAAACGCATCACCAATACCGAAGGCGGCAGCTTCAACAGCCATTACGGAATTCGCGTTTTCGGTAACAGCCACGGCATGCTGCAAAGCTACTGTTCGACGCGCCACTCGATTTCGGCCTCTGTCATTGCCGAAGCGGCGGGCGATATGGAGCGCGATTACGCCTATACCATCGCTCGTTCGTTTGATGAATTGAAAAGCCCGGAGTGGGTGGGTGCAGAGTGCGCACGCCGCACGCTGTCTCGACTTTCGCCGCGAAAATTGCCAACCATGAAAGCGCCGGTGATGTTTGCCGCCGAGGTCGCCACCGGCCTGTTTGGCCATTTGGTGGGCGCGATTAGCGGGGGCAGCATCTACCGTAAATCATCTTATCTGCTTGATAGCATGGGCAAACAGATCTTGCCTGAATGGATCACTATCGAAGAGCATCCGCACCTGCTGAAAGGCTTGGCTTCAACGCCATTCGATAGCGAAGGCGTGCGTACTAAACGTCGCGATATCGTGAAAGATGGCGTGCTGCAAACCTGGCTGATGACCTGCTACTCGGCGCGCAAGCTGGGCCTGCAAACGACTGGCCACGCGGGCGGCATCCACAACTGGCGCATCGCGGGTCAGGGCGACGATTTCGAGGCAATGTTGCGCAAGCTGGACAAAGGGTTGCTGGTGACCGAATTAATGGGTCAGGCAGTGAGCGGCATTACGGGCGACTATTCGCGCGGCGCGGCCGGTTTTTGGGTCGAAAATGGCGAAATTCAGTATCCAGTAAGCGAAATCACTATTGCGGGCAATTTGAAAGATATGCTGCGCAACATGGTCAGCATCGGTAGCGATATCGAAACTCGCAGCAACATTCAGTGCGGCTCGATTATCCTGCCTGAAATGAAAATCGCTGGCGAATAACCTGCATTAACCCTTCCAAAACTCTTCCAACAGCGGCGGGCCTCCGTCGCTGCTTTATTCACGTTACCCTTTCGACTCCTCCGTCTTTTCTATCCCCCTGAAAATTCTTTACAAAAATCTGATGCCACTTTCCGCCTGTTACCACTATGTTAAACATAGCCCCACTAAGTCTATTGATATTTTTTCTGAAAGCATAAGCACGGGCATTACCCGATAAATCAAAAATAATTGGAAGGTGTGAGCATGCGTAAACAGATGATTGCATTAGCAACGGTTGCCCTGCTGGGCTGGAGTGCCCAATCGTTGGCCGCTGATTTAGAAACGGACATGGATACTCTGTCGGATAATTACAGCAAGATTTTGAAAACCGATGACAAGGCTGAATTCCTGCAAGGGTTGGGCAAAATGCGCGAAGCCGCCGAAGACGCTAAAAAATCTAAACCGCCGAAATTCGCCTCGAAACCCGATAACAGCCCCGAGATTCAAGATTTTCATAAAGGCTTAGACACGCTGATTAGCCAGATAGATAAAGCGTCAGGTTACGCCAAGTCCGGCAATATGGACGACGCTAAAAAAGAGGCCGAAGGCTTCAAAGCGACTCGCAACGAAAATCATAAGAAGTTCAAATAAAAGCGTACAAACGCCGTCCTCCTCCTTAATCTGGAGGAGGTTTTTCTTTCTCATCCCCGTCATTTTCTCTTCCAAACCGCTGTTTTCCAGTCTTCCATGCCATTCAAACCCATTTTTGCGAGCCTGATCCGCTTGGTCTGCGCCATTTCCACTTTGAACTGGAAAAATACCGGCTACACACCGCGATGCCATGGGCGTAGGGTAACAACAGATGAAAGAGGGCTGTAAAAGAGTGGCCCGCGCAGTAAAAACAAAAATGAAATCGCATCTGTAAAAGGGGCAGAGCTAATCGTTATGAACAATGCACTGGATTTGGAAGATGCGCCAGAAAGAACCGCACAGCTGTTGGCTGATATTCAAAAGATGTTAAACGCCGAAGATATTTATACCAACGACGTGCAGCAGCAAATGTTGGCTTCTCATGTTAAGGCGATGGTTCTGCGATCTATTACGGGCGAGCCGCTGCCGGAGGTCGATAAAGAACTGTTTGATGAAATATCGGCACACTCGATGAAAATGGCCGAACAGGTAGTCGATATTGTGGGAAATTTACCCATTGAAGAGGCCTATTTATTATCGGTGCATTTTGAAGTGGCGAAAGATAATAACGCCTGATCAAAAGCGGCAACCTATTTAATCATCAACTCTTTGAATGGCTGCTTTTTAATTAAAAATCTATTCGGTAAAGCATTTAAATAACGGGTCAATTAATCAATTCATTCTTTGTTATCACCTCGAATCTGGAGAGTTTAATCATGGGACAAGTCATCGTAGTTATTGGCGACCGTTTAGGTAAAGGCCAGAAAGTTGCCGCTGGCGTAGAAGCGGCGGGCGGTAAAGCCATTGTTATTCCTGGCGTAGCGGCAGATATGAAGCTCGGCGATGTCATGAAAGCGGAAGAGGCCAGTTTGGGGATCTCCTTCTGTGGCAGCGGCGGCGCGGGCGCCATTACGGCACAGAATAAATATAAGTACAAAGCCAAACACGGCATGCGTTCCATTGATGAAGGCGTGACGGCAATTAATGAAGGCTGCACGGTGCTCGGTTTCGGTTTTATGGATAAAGAAGAGCTGGGCCAGAAGCTGGTAGAAGCGTATATCAAGAAATATGGCCAGCCGTAATGAAGCAGCAAATAACGTCGACAGTCAGAGTTGAAGGAAAAGGCGAAACCAGGGCGGCGGCTTTTTCTTCTGCACTCAGTCAGGTACAGAAAACCGTTCTTAAATCGACGGAGAATATATTACTGCGAATCGAGCCGCAGGACGTCAAGGTTATTACTGCCGAAGAGAAGATTACCAGAGAAAAGTTCTTATTCTTTTTTCTGGCCAGGGAGAGGAAAAGTTATTACGTCGTGCTGGATATTATCGTCAACATGAGCGTGATTAATACCGAACAGGTCATATTCACCAAGAAATGAATATTCACTCAAAATTCATGGCTATCGAATGAAAATCTGAGTTTTCGAATGAATATAAAATTATAAGGATAACCTGATGTTTTTAATTATCTTGTTCAAATCACTGATTATCGGCGGACTCGTGGGGGTCGGCGTTGGAGCAGGCGCTGCCCGTATGTTTCACGCACCCACCGTACAGGGGATGGGGGCTTTCCGAACGCTGGGCGAGCTGAACTCCTGTGAAGGCGATCCCGCTTCGCATTTCTCCTTCGGACTCGGCTTCTTCTTCAACGCCTGGGCGTCATCCGTCGCGGCAGGTTCATTCACTCAGGACGTCGACCACCGCATTATTCCCAACTGGGCCGCCGCCGTGCTGATGATGAAAAACCGCAACGTCGCCGAAACCCTGCATGACCCGCGCAAGATGGCGATCGCCGGTGGCATCATCGGCATGATTGTCGTGGCGTTTCTGAATACCACCGCGTCGGCGGTTCCGCCCGCCTTGCAGGTGACGGCGATTAAAGTGCTGGTGCCCGCGGCCAACATGCTGGTCAACACCGTAATGCCCGTGATTTTCTGGCTGGCAGCGATTGATGCCGGCCGTCGTTCGGGCTTTTGGGGCACCATTTTTGGCGGCCTCGCGCAGATGATTATGGGCAACGCCGTGCCGGGATTAGTGCTGGGGATCCTGATTGGCAAAGGCGTCGAAGAGGGCGGCTGGAACCACGTCACCAAAGTCATGATGGCGGCAATTATCGCGCTGTTTGTGTTGAGCGGCTTCTTCCGCGGCTTCGACGTCAAACTGTTGCAGTCTTTCATGCTGGACGTTCCGACGTGGCTGAACGGCATCCATAACTCTCTCAGCGGCAAATAAGGGGACATAAAAATGGAAGAACAAGCCAAAACGGGTTTCTGGTACGCCGAATGGTCGTTTCCGATTTTCGTTGGATTACTCTCTTCGGGCGTCTTCGCGGGCACGCACATGTATTACCTCTACGGTATCGGCGCGTTTAACGAGGTGGCTTTCGTTTCGATGCTGCGTTCAGGCATGGATACCGGCGTGTATGGCGCGGTCGCCGCCTTCGGCGCCAGCTTCCTGTTTGCCCGCATCATCGAAGGTTCGCTGGTCGGCATTCTGGATATCGGCGGCGCGATCCAAACTGGCATCGGCCTTGGCGTTCCGGCGCTGCTGCTCGGCGCAGGCATTATCTTCCCGGTCGCCAACTTTGCCGCCTCGCTGGTCACGGGTTTGGTTCTGGGGTTAGCGGTCGGTTACATCATTGTTTTAGCGCGTAAATTTACCATTAATCAGGGAAATTCGACCTACGGCGCAGACGTCATGATGGGCGCGGGTAACACCACCGGTCGCTTTCTTGGGCCGCTGATTATTCTGTCGGCAATGGCGGCGTCGATTCCTATCGGCCTCGGATCACTGCTCGGCGCGCTGCTGTTTTATATCTGGAAAAAGCCGCTGACCGGCGGTGCAATTCTGGGCGCGATGATCCTCGGCGCGATCTTCCCGATTTCGCTTTAGACATTTGTTCGAAAACAAAATGTTTGAAAACAGAGAATTCGAAAACAGAGTCTTCGAAAATCAAGCTGAAAGGAGAGTAGGCGGATGTATGATCTGATCCTCAGACAGGCAAAAACGGCCGACGGCAAGCTGATCGATCTCGCGATCCAAGGCGGCAAACTGGCGGTAGTCGGCCAGCTTGTCGCCGAGGCCAGCGCGACGCAGGCCTACGATCTGCACGGTAAATATTGGGTTAGCGCGGGCTGGATTGACTCGCACGTTCACTGTTACGCCAAATCGCCTATCTATCACGACGAACCTGATTTAGTCGGCGTCGCGAGTGGCGTGACGACCGTGGTGGACGCTGGCAGCACGGGCGCCAACGACGTGGACGATTTTTATCGCATCACTCGCGCGGCCAAAACCAACGTGCTGGCGTTGCTGAACATTGCCCGCACGGGCATCGTGACGCAAAACGAGCTGGCCGATCTAACCCAGATAGACAAGCTCGGCGTGCAGCAGGCGATTGCCCGTAATCCAAACTTTATCATCGGCTTAAAAGCGAGAATGAGCAGCAGCGTGGTGGGTGCAAACGGCATCACGCCGCTGCGGATTGCCAAAGAGATGCAGCAGGAAAATGGCAATCTGCCGCTGATGGTACACATCGGCAACAATCCGCCGAATCTCGATGAAATCGCCGATCTGCTGGCCTCCGGCGACATTATTACCCACTGCTACAACGGCAAACCGAACCGGATTTTAACGCCCGAAGGCCAGCTGCGCGACTCTATAAACCGCGCGCTGAGCCGCGGCGTGAAGCTCGACGTCGGCCACGGCTCGGCCAGCTTTAGCTTCGCGGTGGCCGAAATGGCGATTAAACAGGGCATTATTCCGCACACTATCAGCTCCGATATTTACTGCCGCAATCGTCTGGCCGGACCCGTCCACAGCCTCGCAACGGTGATGTCAAAATTCTTCAGCATCGGGCTCACGTTGTCGCAAGTGATTGATTGCGTTACCCGTCACGCCGCCGACGCGCTGCGTCTGCCGGAAAAAGGCCGTCTTGAAGTCGGCGCCGATGCCGATCTCACGCTGTTTACCGTCCAGCAATCGCCGCAGGTTTTTGTCGATTCGGAAGGCCTGTCGGTTGAGGGCGAGCAAATTCTGGTGCCACTGGCGGCCATCGTCGGCGGTGAGCCGCTACTTACCGAAGAAGGGAAGTCCACAAATGTCTTCAAACTTTAATGTTTCAAAGCCTGATGTTTCAAAGCCTGATGTTTCAATCAATAAAAAATATGATTTAAAACAGGTGATTAACGCATCGGGACGCATGACGATTCTGGGTGTCTCAACCCCACGCGCCGACGTCGTCGAGGCCGTTAATACCGGCTTGAATCAGTTCTTCGAGATGAAGGATTTAGTCAATAAAACCGGTGCCTACATTGCCAATCTGCTTAACGTTGAAAGCGCAGTGGTGGTCTCCTGCGCTTCGGCGGGCATCGCGCAATCGGTCGCAGCGGTGATCATTAAAGATGACGCCTGGCTGCTGGAGAATTTACACGCCGCGCCGCTGACCGTGCCCGACGAAATCGTGCTACCGAAAGGCCACAACGTAAACTATGGCGCGCCGGTCGCGACGATGATTTTGATGGGCGGCGGCAAAGTCAGAGAAGCCGGTTACGCCAATGAATGTTCTGCCGCGCAGCTGGCGGCGGCGATAACCCCGCGCACGGCGGCGATCCTTTACATCAAATCTCACCACTCGGTGCAAAAAAGTATGCTGTCGGTGGCCGAGGCGGCGCAGGTGGCGCGTGAACATCGGCTGCCCTTGATTGTCGATGCGGCGGCGGAAGAGGACCTGACCTGCTATTACCAGATGGGCGCGGATTTAGTAATTTATAGCGGCGCGAAGGCGATTGAAGGCCCGTCCAGCGGGCTGGTGCTGGGCAAAAAACAGTACGTTGACTGGGTGAAATTGCAGTCCAACGGCATTGGTCGCGCGATGAAAGTCGGCAAAGAGGGCATTCTGGGCCTGACGCAGGCGATCGAAAGTTACCTTACCCAGCCAAAAACCACGGGGCAGGAGTTGGTCGACAAGATGACGCCGTTTATCGCGCGACTCAATGAAATCAACGGCGTAGCGGCGCACATTGTCTGGGACAGCGCCGGTCGTGACATCGCCCGCGCTGAAATTACCTTTGATGAAGCTACGTTAGGCTGGAAAACCAAAGCCATCGTCGATGCGATGAAAGAGGGCGAGATCGCGATCTATTTCCGTGGCTATCGCGCCAACGAAGGCAAAATTGATGTCGACGTGCGCAGCGTGACGCCTGCCCAGCTGGAGACGGTCGCCGACTGTTTTAACGCGCTGTTTAGCCAATAAGAGAGTGAAAGCCATGAAAAATAATGACAAAAGCAGCGGAGAGAAAGCATGAAGCTGAGCCCTAATTTTTATCGCGATCGCGTGTGTCTCAACGTGTTGGCCGGTTCGAAAGAGAATGCCCGCGACATTTATGCCGCCGCCGAAGGTCACGTGCTGGTTGGCGTGCTGTCAAAAAACTATGCCGATGTGCCGAGCGCCGTTGACGATATGAAAGCCTACGCGGCGCTAATCGAAAATGCGTTGTCCGTCGGGCTGGGCGCGGGCGATCCGCGTCAGTCGTTAATGGTCAGCGAGATTGCTCGTCAGGTTCAGCCACAGCACGTTAATCAGGTCTTTACCGGCGTTGGCACCAGCCGTGCTTTACTCGGACAAAACGAAAGCGTCGTTAACGGCCTGATTTCGCCTACCGGTAAAGTCGGCTGGGTCAAAATTTCGACCGGACCGTTAAGCTCGGCGGCGAGTGACGGCATTGTTCCTATCGACACGGCCATCGCGTTACTGAAAGACATGGGCGGCAGTTCGGTAAAATATTTCCCGATGGGCGGCCTGAAAACGCGTGAAGAGTTCGCCTGCGTGGCGCGCGCCTGTGCCGAACAGGCGTTCTGGCTGGAACCGACCGGCGGCATCGATTTAGAAAATTTCGAACCGATTATGGAAATCGCGCTCGAGGCGGGGGTCAGCAAAATCATTCCCCACATCTACAGCTCGATTATCGACAGCGCGAGCGGCAACACGCGGCCTGAAGATGTCAAAACATTGCTGGCGAGCGTTAAAAAGCTTTTAGGATAATCACGTCGCGGCCTCTTCCGATGCAACGGCTTCATCAGTTTTGGAATAGGGCGCGCAAATCATTAGCTTGTCAGCCGATTTGCTTTGCATTAAAAACGTAACGTGTCCTAAATGGCCAACATGCCCTGAAAACAGAAGGATTATCGTGAGATTTCCCTATCAGAGATTGGCAATATTGTTCGATGCGCTACAGACGGAAACCTTGCCGCAGGATGAGCTGGCAAAACGTCTGGACGTTTCGACGCGCACCGTGCGCGCAGATATCACCGTGCTGAACGAAATCATGCAGCAGTATGGCGCGCACTTTGTGCATAATCGTGGCAGCGGCTATCAGCTGAAAATCGACGATATTGCGCTGTTTTCCCTGATCCAGCAGCCCGTGCGGCCCACCAATCCCACGCCGCGATCCGCCGCCGAGCGCGTTAATCGCCTGCTGATTCGTTTTCTGACTTCTGCCTATTCGTTAAAGCTCGAAGACTTGGCCGACGAATGGTTTATCAGCCGGGGCACGTTGCAAAATGATATGCCCGAAGTGCGCGAACATTTGGCGCGCTATCATCTTGATATTGAAACTAAACCGCGTTACGGCATGAAGCTGTATGGCGCAGAGCTGTCGATTCGCGCCTGTCTCACCGACCTGCTGTTCCAGCTTAATCCCGACGATCCCAGCCGTTCTTTCCTGAAAGCAGAAAGTGTTGAGACGGCGGCCTTGCAGCCGTTAACCGACTTCATGCACCAGCTGTTTGCGCAATCTTCAATTCAGTTGACCGATGAGGGCGAACAGTACCTGATTCTGTACTGCGCGGTGGCGGTAAAACGCCTTGCCAAAGGGTATCCGCTGACCGATTTTGACGTCGAAGAAGAAGAACCGGCGGTGAAACAGGTGTCTGTAAAATTGGCCGCCGAGCTTAAACGTCTGGCGGGGAAAGAAATTCCGGCGGCGGAAGAGGCCTATTTGCGGGTCAATATCGCCGTCCGCAGAGTGCAGAGTCTATTGCCGACCGACATCAACGCCGACGACGAAGAGTCGCTGGTCAATTACATCCTGTCGTATATCAACGCCAACTATAACTATGATTTACAGCGTGATAAGCAGCTTCGATCCGATTTGCTGACCCACACTAAAGCGATGATTACGCGGGTGAAATATCAGATAAATATTCCGAATCCGTTGCTCAACAATATCAAACAGCACTATCCGATGGCCTATGACGTCACGCTGGCGGCGGTGTCGAGCTGGGGAAAATATTCGCCTTACAGTCTGAGCGAAAATGAAATTGGTTTTCTGGTGCTGCACATTGGCGTCGGTTTGGAGCGCCATTACAATATTGGTTATCAGCGTCATCCGCAGGCGCTGCTGGTCTGCGATACGGGCAATTCAACGATTCGCATGATTCAGGCGCAAATCAGCCGCAAGTTTCCACAAATCGTGATTACCCAAATCATTTCGCTGCGCGATTATGAAAAACTTGAGCATATCGACGAAGATTTTATCATCGCCAACGCGCGGGTCACGGAGCGCAACAAGCCGGTGATCGTGCTGGCGCCTTTTCCGACCGATTATCAAATGGAGCAGCTCGGCAAGCTGGTGCTGGTGGATCGCACGCGCCCGTACATGCTCGAAAAATTCTTCGACCAGCGCCATTTCATGCGCCTCGATCAGCCGATGACGCAGGCGCAGCTGTTTCGCAAAGTCTGCACCCAGCTTGAGGAAGAGGGCTACGTCGATGAACAATTTTATCCGTCGGTGGTAGAGCGCGAAGAGATAGTGTCGACCATGCTGGGCGAAGGGATCGCGTTGCCGCACTCGCTCGGACTGCTGGCGAAAAAAACCGTGGTCATTACCGTGCTTTCACCTCACGGCATCAAGTGGGGAGACGGCGAGACGGCGCACGTTATTTTTCTGCTGGCAATCAGCAAGGCGGATTATGAGGAGGCGATGGCGATTTATGACCTGTTCGTCACCTTTGTGCGCGAACGATCAATGAGCCGGCTGCTGACCAGCCCTGATTTTGAATGCTTCAAAGCCGTAGCGATCGACTGTTTAAGCAGGCTTTAGCCAAGTGGGATGAAGCGAGTCAGGATGTAAAAATGGTAAGAAGAGGGCGACGGCATCGCGCCGTTTTACATTGCGCCCTTTTTCATTGCGCCCTTTTAGAATAAAAAGGCCTGCTAGGCCGATTTTTACTCTTCGTCGAAGCCGGAATTGATCAGGTTGACGACCGCCGTCAGAGCTTCGGCCTCATCGGGACCATTTGCTTCGATTTCAATTTCCTGACCCTTTGGCGAGTCGAGCATCAGCAGCGCAATCACGCTGCTCGCCTCGGCTTCGATGCCGGAATCGTTACGCAATAAAACTTCCGATTCAAAACTTTGTACCAGCTCAAACAGTTTCATCGCCGGACGCGCGTGCATTCCGAGCCTGTTTTTTATCTCAACTTTCTGTTTTATCGACATAACTTTTACCGTCTTAAGGAGTATCCGTCACGCTTTGCGTTTTTCGAGCGTACGATGGCGAGACTGCACGTTTTTCCCGCGCGAGCGGAAATAGTCGGCAAGCTGTTCTGCAACATACACTGAGCGGTGTTTGCCGCCCGTGCAACCAATGGCCACCGTCAAATAGCTGCGGTTATTGGTTTCGAGCATCGGCAACCACTGTTCAAGATAGCTGCGAGTCTGGTAAATAAAGTTATGCACTTCGGTGTGACGGTCAAGGAACGCCGCGACCGGTTTATCCAGCCCCGTCATGGGACGCAGTTTAGGGTCCCAATGCGGATTCGGCAGGAAGCGCACGTCGAACACGTAATCGGCATCGATCGGAATGCCGTGCTTGAAGCCAAAGGATTCAAATACCATCGTCAATTCGCGTTCGCGCTTGCCCAGCAAACGGGTACGCAGCATTTCGGCCAGCTCGTGAACCGACATCTCGGAGGTGTCGATAATCAAATCAGCGCTGGAACGCAGCGGCTCAAGCAGCTCGGCTTCGTGATCGATAGCGCTTTCAAGAGACAGATTCTTGCTGGAAAGAGGGTGCAAACGCCGCGTGTCGCTGTAGCGACGGATAAGCGTGTTGCGATCGGCATCCAGGAACAGCAGTTGTGGAGAAAAGCTGTCCGGAAGCTGAGTCATGGCATGTTCGTAAACTTCAGGCGTTTCCGGCATATTGCGCACGTCAATACTCACGGCGGCAGAGGTATTACGTTCGGCCAGCTCGCGAGCCAGCTGAGGCAGTAACACCACCGGCAGGTTATCGACGCAATAAAATCCCATGTCTTCCAGCGCACGCAAGGCGACGGATTTTCCAGAACCGGAACGGCCGCTGACTATCATCAGCACCATTATCTTTCTCTCCCTCAGATACTCATATCTTTCGCGCTGTAGATGCGTTGGCTTCCTTCACTCGCCGCAGTCACTTACCTGTGTAAGCTCCTACGGTCTCGCTCAGTTGCC
>NZ_JAWUEA010000014.1:0-7378 GCF_036663475.1 Rouxiella sp. T17
AAGACAGGGGATTTTGCCGGTCAGGGCGTGAAAACGCCCTGAGGGCCGCTGAGGGGGTGCACGCAACGGATGTTATGGTAAATGCGGCCATGCTGATAATGTAAATGGGTACCCATCCCGAGTCCTAAAAACGCTCTACCTTCCGCCCTACCTAGGACAGTGAGCATGGACAAAAAACAACCCGACATTAATGCACGACGATTCAAGGACAAGGGCATTTTCGGCGAGCGTCTCTATGTCCTGAGAAAGGCCAGAAAACTGAGCCAGCGGCAACTTGGCGACGCTGTGCGGGTGTCCCACGTGACCATTTCCCTGTGGGAAAGCTCGGGCAGCCACCCTTCGGGGGCCAACCTTATGGCGCTCTGCCAAGCGCTGAGCTGCAACGCGAACCATTTGATGTACGGCAGCGAATCCGAAACCCCCGACACGCCGCTGCAACCCGTCTCCCTGTGTGTCCGCCATCCGGTTCTAAGCAGTCTTCAGGCGGCAAGATGGCGCGAACTGTTGCCCGATGCAGCACCGGAAATCATTGAAGCCTGGATGGAATCGGATGCGCCGCTGTATGGTGCCGGTTTCTGGGTTCGCATAACCAATGATGCCATGGATTCGCCGGTCGGATTGAGCATTCCTGAAGGGGCTTACGTATTGTTTGATACCGTGCGGGAAGCCATGGCTGGAGACTTGGTGATTGTCGGCATCAGGGATCATAGCGAGCCGATATTCAGAAAGCTGGTCGCAGATGCGGGGAAACAGTACCTAAAAGCCCTCAACCCAGTCTGGCCGCTGTCCATGCTGGACGAGCAGGTTGACTGGATGTGTGTTGCCGTTGAGACCAAGATCCGTCTTGTTCATGACATGACGCAACAACAGTAATCGCTATGGTTATCTTGAGTGCATATATTCAGAGACAGGAGGTGGGGAAAGTGCGGGAACAAGGGGGAAATCCGTTTAGGCATGGTCTTAATTTCGCCAGCTCACCCTCATTTATAATCTACAGGTACATATTATTGATTTAAAGTGTAAGCGCCTATTTTATCTAATATTTCTTCTACTTTGGCTCGACTTTTCGACGTTTCAGCCACGGCTTTTTCAACGACGCGATCTTTTACGAAGAAGTCTATGGCCATACTTGTTTTCTTCACGACATTCTCCATGGTTATTTCTCGATACGTCCCGCTTTTCTTTTGTTTCTCCAGCTCGATTTTCACGTACTGGTAGAACTCTTCAGGTGATTCATAGAGAGCGATCCCGTGAACCATCATGTCTAATGTTATTTCCATGTATTTCCCCCATGTGTCTAATTTCTTATTTTTATTCATTTATTAGGAAAAAGGCCAATATTTATTAAATATTTATCCAGTTTTAAATTTTTATATCCAATTAAGTAATTGTTGTGTAATTATTTTTTAAGTTTATTGATAGGAGGCGTTCTTTTAACGAGCTTCGCGATAAATTTAGCTTGAAGGTGTGTTCCGGATGTTATGGTCGATACATGACGTCCTAATAATGTAAAAAAACGAGACTAGGTTTGGAAATCCTTTTGTCAGCCTTGCTGGGGAATCCTTAATATGAACAAGCAGCAAAGAGATAAAATCGCTAACCTACCAAAACTTAGGGAGAAAATGGGCACGCGTATTTATGCTTTAAGAAAAAAAAGAAATCTTAGCCAGCGGTTGCTTGCCGACGAAGTAGGTGTTTCCAGCGTGACAATTTCCCATTGGGAGCATTCGAATATCAATCCTCGAGGTGACAATCTTATTGCCCTCAGTCTTGCGCTGGGCTGTACGTCAGCTTACCTAATGTACGGGTTTGAAATAGAGGATGCAGATGCCCCTGTGGCTTCTGACGGCAGATACGCTAATTATCTCTTATTGAACCGTATACAGGCTGGTGTCTGGCAGGATTCCTTATGGGACGAATCGCTTAAAAAAAACGGATCATGGATTGCTTCGGATGTGACACTCGGTGGGGAAGGATTCTGGCTACGTATCGTCAACAATGCTATGTCCGCCGCATCAGGTCTCAGCGTGCCTGAAGGAACCTTAGTGTTGTTTGATACAGAGCGTAAGCCTGAAAACGGTGATCTTGTTCTTATCAAGTTCAAGCTGATTGCTGAACCACTATTCAGGCAGCTGCTTACTGAAGGGGGAGTGAAGTACCTCAAGGCACTGAATCCTGCATGGCCCATCTGTGCGATTGATGCGGAGGTTGAATCAATATGCGTAGCCGTGGAGGCAAGACTTCGTCTAACTTTTTAAGGTAATAATGCTGGGGATTTGAGGTATGAAACCGTTGAGATTCTCAACATTTGAGCACGATGTACGACACTTATGCTTGAGATCTATTACCAGTCGTCGTAGTCTTCTGTTCAGAAACGAAAAAACCACCCGGCAAGGTGGTTTCTTCGAAGGTTCATTAACCGGCAAGTTTATGAACCGTGGTAACTGGCTTACACAGAGCACAGCAACCAAATCTGTCCTTCCAGTGTAGCCGTAGTTGGGCTATTACTTCAAGAACTCTATTAGTCTGCTTAACTACTCCTGCTCTGTGAACCTGTTACCGTTGGCTACCGCCAATGGCGATTTGTCGTGTCTGTCAGGGTTGGACTCAAGAGAACAGTTACCTGAGAGTACGTGGTAGTCGGGCTGAACGGGGAGTTCGTGCATACAGCCCAGCTTGGAGCGAACCACCTAAGCAGAACCCAGTGTCAGGCGTGGAATGAGAAGACGCGGCCATTAACAGCGGATAGACACGGGTATACTGTACGGTGGGAACAGGAGAGCGCACGAGGGAGCCGCCGGACGGAAACATCCGGCATCTTTAAGTCCTGTCGGGTTTCGTCCTTCTGATTTGAGTTCCGGAAATCATCCGATTTCTGTGAAGCTCGTCAGGAGGGCGGAGCCTATGGAAAACCGGAGGTTCGGGGTTCTGGCTCGGGGGGAAAGGGGGGTGCCGTTAATGTTACGTCCGGAGGATTTATGCCTAAACGATTGACCGTTGTGTCCAAGCCTGAAAAGCAGTTTCTTGATGATGCCGTGTTTGCAGCAGAGCGTGCCAAGGGTAAAAAGCTGTCCGGTCCGGAAAGGCAGGAAGTACTCCGTGTGGCACGTCAGCAGCTTCTTTCCCAGCGCGTAGCCGAAAAGGCCAAACAGGCGCGATTTGAAGAGCGACAGGCTGCCGAATTCACCTGGAATAAGCCCAAACCCTTCCGACGTTAGATTGCAATGCTCGCCGCAGTGTTGACTAGCGAAGTCTGTCAACGCGAGGAAGCGTTATAGCGTCCGTTTTTGCATATTGCACGGCCACTCTATTTTTGCAGTTTGTTTTTTCCCACCTTGGCCTACACTGTGCCAAAAAATCGGGAGGTTTTATGGCATGGCATACGGTGACACAGGCACAGAAACTCACGGGCAAAAGCCGCCGTACGCTTTATCGCGATATGGCCTCTGGCCTTGTTTCCTATAGCACTAATGCCCGCGGCTTTCGCGAGCTTGAGACCAGCGAGCTCATTCGTCACTATGGGGAACTGACCTCTGATGGCACAGAGGCGTGGCCCACCGTGGCACAGTCTGATGGCACAGAAAATACGGCGCTTCTTCTTGCCGAAATCAGGGCGCTGCGTGCGGAAATGACCGAGTTGAAAACGATGATGCTACGTATCGAGGATAAGAGCGTAACAGCTGAAGAAACCAAACCAAAAACGGCATGGTGGAAGCTTTGGTAAAGCGGAATCGGTAACTTTATGGAACAAACACATTGGGATATGGTCAGAATTTACAGTGCATTACCCTCCTGAAATGACTTGCCAATTTTTCCCCCGCCCAGTGCGGGATTTTTTTGCAGCGTAAAGATTAAAAAATTATTTTCCGGACCCGTAGTATTTGGCCGCCGATTTGGTAAATTTGTCCCTGTGCGTTGCAGGGATTAGTGCTCTTCGATAGCTACCCTGCTTTGGTGAACTCTCTCCCTGCAACGCACATAAAAAATCACATACTTGGTCCATAACTCCGGCGGGGTCTGTTTTCCTGCGCCAGTCTGTCCTGTTGTGCCTGCCACCGGTCGAGTTCCTGCCGATAGGCCTGTCTCGCGGCGTTTTCTTCGTTTATGTGGTATTGCCTCAACGCCTGTTCTGTTCGTAAAGGCTCTCGAACTGCCGGAGCTTGTTCGACAAGGTTTCGACTCGCTCGCTCAAGAACCCGACTTGCTTCGACAGCGTCGCGTTGTCCTGTGCAGTACGCTCGAACATGTCCTGCAAGGCGGCCTGCACCGTCTCTGAGGCCCTGTGTTGTTCTTTGAACTGCTGCGACATAGCCCTCAATGCGCTCAGCAAGTGATTTTCCAGCTCCGTCATGGTTTACCTCGTTATTTTCAGGGCGTTGTTGTTGCCTATTTTCCAGCCGGCTTCTGCTTTCGCCTCCTTCGGCAGCACCACGAACAACCCGCTCGTCTCCTGAACGATATCCAGTCCCCCCGTACGGTTCGCCAGATTCGCTAGGGTGGCGTTCTGCTGGCGTATCAACGCGCCGTTTTCCTCGATCTGCCTGCCCTGATACAGCGTCACTACCCAGCCGCTCATGTAGATAACGAGCAAGATCAGGGCGGTGCTCAGGGTCGGGATCGCGAGGCGATGAATGATAAACTTGTTCAGCAGGCCCTGCCGGTTGTCCCGCAATTCCTTGGACGTGTCGCGTAGCTGCTGGCGCATATCGCTGCGCATGGTATTCAGCTCGTGTTGAAATATGTCGTTCAACTCGCTGCGCAAACTGTTCAGCTGCTCTTTTGTCAGGTTTTGTAAAGTCTCGCTCTCTGCCTGATGTTGCTGCCTCAATCGCTCCTGCAGCGTCAAATTCACGCTCATAAAGTCCTCCCTTGAGTCGCCACCGCGCGCCGCTTTCCGGCTCGGTGACGGTGATATAATTTTTTCCTTCGCGCGTGACCTGCATGCCGAGGTCGGCTACGTGCTCGATAACGTCACGACGGTTGCGTATCAGTCCCTGCGCGGCCCTTTGCGTCAACACCGCATCGATAAGCAGTCTCGTGTCCTGCTGCGGCTTGTCGCCGCGCCTGAGCGCCGCCGCGGCGATTTTTAGCTCATAGTCAGGCTGTGCAATGTCACGCCGGCGGCTGGGGTCGTCAGGGTCGGCAAGGCCGTGTCGGGCGTTGATTTCGCTGCGCAGATCATCAAATGCGGCCTTTGCCTGGTCGCCCGGCGGGCGGATATTGAGGCTTTTTCCAGTACCCAGCTCGACGCGGGGCGTGACAAAGTGCAGCTCGTGATGGCCGGCATGACTGTGCCGAACCCAAAGAATGTTGTACTGGTCAGCCTCGAGCCCCGCGAACGCGACCTTTTCGAATCGATCCATGAATTCCTGCTCCATCGCGGGTGTGATGGTTTCTTCGGGGGCAAATGACAGTACGCCGGACGTGTATTTGTGTTTGAAATCCAGCGAATCAATCAGGTCGCGCGTTGCCACGGGCGAGCCGCGCAGCACAACCGGCGGCGCATCTTCCCGCCCTTGGCGCCGCGCGTCGGTCATGTAGTTGACGGAGCCGCTTCCCGCGCCGGTACCGTGCCTGCTAAAACCGATAATCATCGGGATATCTCGCCGATTTCACGCTCGAGTGCCATCAGGTGTGCCACCACGTCCACGGCAACGGCCGCCGACTTGTGTGTATTCACCCAGCGCGCAATCATGTTGAGGTTGGCGTTGATCCGGTTGAGCATGGCAACACGTTCGCGCTCGAGCTCCTTGTTGTTGACCCGCACCTTGCCGAGATGGTCGCGTACCAGTTCGGACATGGTGCAGCCGGCTTCTTCGGCGCGCAGTTTCAGCGATTCGAATTCGGCATCCGAGAACCGCACCCGCAGCATGTTTTCCCGCTTTTCCATACCGACTTCCCCTGTCGAATTTGACTTAAAAACAAGGCTACCCGATGTTGCTACATTTCGCCATGCTCAATTCCGCCCATCGGGCCTTGAAAGGGGGGACCCCTTTACCCCCAATCCAGAGCGACAGAAAACACCGCCGCCCACTTGTAAAATGTGCTGCTCACAGCAGTAAAATTTGGCTTAAAATATATGCTGAACACCGGTTGCGCGCCGGATTTAGCATGTCAATTTTTACCGGCGGCCCCTTCTCCGAGGCACCCACGATGACTAAAGACAATCACGTTAAATTAACCCATATATTTCTTGGCAAGGCAGCACTGGAGCTGCTTGACGAGAAAAGTGAAATTTCGCCCTCGGCGCTTATCGAACAGCTGGGATTCATGGCGTCACAGACCGAGAATGGAAGCGAACGGGATGCCTGCCAGCAGGCGATAGTCGCGATCGTCAGTTACATGAATGGCGGAGAAAACGAAAAGAAGACGGTAAGGCCGAAAGGTGATGCTCCTAACTAAATGCTGAGCGCCGGCTAGCCTGAAGGTGTTAACGAAAAACATTACCAATAACCCGAGGGTCGGCATGAATTGCGAAGCTCGGGTATCAGTTCATTTTTTCTGTCATGGCCCTGATGGCCGCCCTGCAGTCGTCTTTGACGATATGACAAGACGTTAAAGCAGCCTGTTCGTTGAGGCAATGTATGATGGAAATAGGCGTTACAGGCGTTTTTTTCTCAATCAATGACGCAACTGCCCTTCCTATTACCACTTGAACCCCGTCCGGTAACTTCTGCTGACTATTGCTCACTGATCTGACTCGCTGGAAAGAATACAGGCATTCAACGTATCACTATTTCCGATTTCCACCACGATAGACCTTCCATACGGCAATTTGCTCGGAAAATGGCTTCTGGAATGTCTTGTGAGGGGGGCGTTATCGTCGTGTTTAACCGAGATCGCCGCGAAATTATTTGTGATTCTTGAATCGGCCAACGTTGGTTTTTCTGCCGCGCCGGCGGCTTGGCCAACGGTGAACGGGCACGAAAAAATTTTCGTGCCCGTTCACCGTTTCCGGATTGGGACCGCGGTCCCAATTGCTGCTTGAGATATGCAAAAAATATCCGAGAGATATTTGTGAGATATACGTAATACGTACATTATCGGTACTTGTTACGTATTTCGGCGCGCGGTTTTTCGTGTGGGACCGCGGTCCCAGTTGACTACTTTTCTGCGATTGGGACCACGGTCCCAATCGCACTGTTAAATTTTCTTAAAAATTGGCGGTTGCTCCCCCATTTTGGGTCTCAAAAAACCTGTTTTTAGTCCTTTCACCCGCTTTTTTGCGCCAAAAAGCTCGCCGGCGGTTGGCGTGCATAGCTATGCACGGCCGCAGAATTCATCTGCGCCGTTCTGGGCGATTTTCGGGGGGCAAGACAGGGGATTTTGCCGGTCAGGGCGTGAAAACGCCCTGAGGGCCGCTGAGGGGGTGCACGCA
>NZ_JAWUEA010000015.1:0-58179 GCF_036663475.1 Rouxiella sp. T17
TCGCGGCGCTTCGCGCTTCCTTCACTTCGTTCACAAGCCAAAAACGTCTTGTTCATCTCCGCTCAGCGCCGCCCTGAGGCCGCCAATCACAGCTATTAAAGAAAAGGCGGATACTCTTGGGCGGTCAAGCTCCAATTGCTCCAACAACATAGTGACTGAAATTAAAAATGGCGCAAAAGATAGAAATGTATGTTGTTTTACATAGGTTATCTGGCGCACTCAGTGACTGCGCTGAACGCAGTTGAGAGAGACGATTTTGGCTCTCGAACGGAGTGAAGGGACGGCGAAGCCGCGCGGCGCGCGCCATGCAAGAGTTGCTGGAATGATGTTGGCATTGAGCGGCAACACTGCTCAACGAGGACAAAAGGCGCAGAGATGCAAGAGGTGGCGCCTTCCACCTCTTGCCCGGTTCCGGCACTGTGGATTAAATGCCCATTGAAGTTTTGAAACCGGAAAAATTCCTCAGGGCTTATTGACCTAAGAAATTGACCTTAAAAATTGCCATTTAAGACACTGCCTCTGGGCCAGCGCCCAGTAAGCGAAGCGCATGCAGTTGAATTTAAAGACTTTTACCCAAAAGACTTTGAATCAAAAGATTTAGAATCTAAGAAAATTGCCTTTAGATTCCAAATCTAAAACCAAAACCAAAGCCAAAGCTTTTTGCTCTCAGCCCCACGCCAGTGGGAAAAACTAATTTTGCAGGAATTTTTCCAAAAATTGTTTTGTTCTTGTTTCTTTAGGCGCCGAAAACAGCTCCTTCGCAGGGCCTTGCTCGACGATCTTCCCTTGATCCATAAAGATCGCCCTGTCTGCTACGTCACGGGCAAATCCCATCTCGTGGGTGACGATCACCATCGTGCGATGCTCTAACGCCAACGCTTTGATAGTGTTCAATACCTCACCCACCAGCTCGGGGTCGAGGGCGGAAGTCGGTTCGTCGAACAGGATAACTTCAGGGTTCATCGCCAGCGCGCGGGCAATCGCGACGCGCTGCTGCTGTCCGCCGGAAAGACGTCGGGGATAAGCGCTCTCTTTTCCGGAAAGTCCAACCTTGGCAAGCAGCTGTCGGGCGTTGGCTTCGGCCTTGGCGCGCGGCTCGCCCTTAACAATCGTCGGGCCTTCGATGATGTTTTCAAGCACGGAGCGATGCGGAAACAGATTGAAGTTCTGGAACACAAAACCGACCTGCTGACGCAGTTGGCGAACCTTGTCCTTCTGTTTACTGATTGCAATGCTGGCATCAATCTCGATATTACCCACCTTGATGGTGCCCGATTCAGGCACCTCGAGCAGGTTAATGCTGCGCAATAGCGTGGTTTTTCCGGAACCGCTCGGCCCAATAATCGCCACCACTTCCCCGGCGTTAACCTGCAGATCGATACCGTGCAGCACCGTCTGACCATGAAATTTCTTGACCAGCTTTTTCACGTCGATGGTACTCATGATGGCTCCTGATCCTGTCGGTTAACTCTATCTTCCAAACGATTCTGCAAAAACGACAAAACGGTCGCCAGCACCCAGTAAATCACCGACGCGGCAAGGTACATGGTGAACACTTCAAGCGTGCGCGAGGTCACCAGTTGCGCCTGTCGGAACAGCTCGGGAACCTGAATCGTCGCGGCAAGCGAAGTATCTTTCACCAAACCGATGAAACTGTTGCCGAGCGGCGGCAATGCAGTGCGCGCAGCCTGTGGCAATACCACGCGGCGCAGGGTCTGCCACGAATTCATGCCGATGCTGGCGGCGGCTTCCCACTGACCTTTATCGATCGACGAAATCGCCGCGCGTAAGGTTTCGGACGTGTAAGCCGCCGTGTTGAGAGAGAGGCCAATCATCGCCGACGGGATAGGATCCAGCTCGATGCCAAACTGTGGCAGGCCGTAGTAGATCATAAACAGCTGGGCAATCAACGGCGTTCCGCGAAAAATCGACACATAAAAGCGCGACAACCACGACAGCGGCCAGAAATGTGAAAGCCGCATCAGCGCCAGTAAAAATCCGAGCAGCAGGCCAAACACCATGCCCCCGAGGCTAAGCTCGAGGGTAAAAATGGTGCCTTTTAATAAAAATGGTGCTGAATCCAGCACCAGTTGTAAACTTTCTTGCATCAGGCTTCGACCTTACTTGGAGACGTCTGTGCCGAACCACTTGTCGGATATTTTCGCCAGTGAACCGTCTTTCTGCATCTCGGCAATCGCCTGATTAATGGCGGCCAGCAACTCAGGATTATTTTTACGTAACGCAACGCCTGCTTCCTGACGCGCAAACGGCTTACCGGCCACGGCCAGCGTATCGCCGGTTTTCTTGACCAGATCCAGCGCCGCGAGACGGTCAACCAGAATCGCGTTGATACGACCTACGCGCAGATCCTGATATTTTGTCGGGTCATCATCATAGGTACGGATGTCGACGCCCGGCTCATTTTGGCGCAGCCACTGCTCGTAATTGCTGCCCAGACCCACGCCGACTTTTTTACCTTTCAAATCATCAGGGGTCGAGAACTGGCCTTCGTTGCCTTTATTGGTCAGCACCTGAATACCGGAAACGGTATAAGGGGTTGAGAAATCGTACTTTTTCTTGCGCTCATCAGAGATAGTGACCTGATTGATCGCCACGTCGATACGTTTTGACTCCAGCGCGGCGAGCATGCCGTCCCATTTGGTTGGCGAAAGCTTGGCTTTTACGCCCATGTGTTGGGCCAGCGCGTCGGCAAATTCGACCTCGAAACCGGTCAGTTTGCCGTCATCGCCCTGAAAACTAAACGGCGGATAAGTCCCTTCCAGCCCGACGATGATCGTTCCGCGCTGCTTGATTTTACTGAGCACATCTTCCGACGCGGCAAAAGCATGGCTGACCATGCCTGCCGACAGGCTTATTGCTACAGCACCCAGAATAAAACGACGACGCAATTGTGAAAAAGCCATACTCACCTCATATTCGAATGTTTTTATAAACTCTCGATAGCTTCTTGAAAGATTAAAGCCTCGAGCGTCTTGTTTTCGACTGACCTGTTGCTGATTACTAGGCTGTAATATTGTCTACTGACTCGCCACGTTAGCGGCCAATCAACCGTTAACGTGGACTATTAATGAAGGAATTTTAGCATTAATAGAGTTGAATTAAGGTTATATCAACAATAGGCGATACGCCATAAAGCGCACAGCCCCACTCTTTAATGACTACAAACCCTAACGTCTACAGAAAGACGTACAACTATAAATAGGCAAACAGCGCCGGAGAGCCGCCGGTGTGGACAAACAGCACGGGGCCGTCACCCGGGATCAGCTGGCGTTCCAAACCGTCGAGCAGACCCGCCATAGTTTTGCCGGTATAAACGGGGTCCAAGAGCATCGCTTCGAGCTCGGCCAGTAATTTGATGGCTGCCAATCCCTCCTGACTTGGTTCGCCATAACGCGGCGCGAAATAGTCATCCCATAGTTCGATTTCTGGAATTTCACCCGGCAAGTCGAGCAGCTTCATCACTTCTGTAGCGATAGTCTGCACTTTAGGGCGCTGCTCTTCGGCTATACGTGACACCGTCACACCAATTAACTGAGTGGTTGGCATTAATTCACGCAGTGCCACGGCTAATCCGGCATGCGTTCCTGCACTGCCCGACGCTACAACGACGGCGCTAAAATCGACGAATCCGGCGGAGCTTTGTTCGGCAATTTCGATGGCGCACTGCACGTATCCTAAAGCACCAAGACCATTCGAGCCGCCGACCGGGACTATATAAGGGCGGAACCCTTGAGCTTCGAGCAAGGTTGCCTGTTCGGCCATTTGCGCCATCGGATCATATAACCCGTCGCACATTACAACTTCGGTATTAAATAGGTCCAGCAGCAGGCGATTACCATTGTGCAGGTAATTTTCAGCCTCGGTGCCGATTGGATTTTCCAATAAAGCTAAACATTTCAGCCCAAGTTTTGCCGCAACCGCCGCCGTTTGGCGCACGTGATTGGATTGAATTGCACCTGCGGTAATTAGCGTATCTGCGCCCTCTTCGATGGCCGCCGCTGCTAAAAACTCGAGTTTTCTCAGCTTGTTACCGCCTAAAGCCAGCGGCGTGACGTCGTCACGTTTAATATAAATATCGCGGCCGACAAAATCAGATAGGCGATTCAATCGCTCGAGCGGCGTGCTATTACCCACTAAATCAATGCGTGAAAAGTTTTCCAGCTGATGTTTAAGAATTGAAAGTGACGATGGCGCGGGCAAAGATGAAGGCACGGTATTCCTCCGGAAAGATTAATAAATAACGCGTTAGGATTATCAGTATCTGTCTATTATATCAGTGAATTAACAATCTATACGCCGATAATCTGTAACGGCGTTATGCTTAAAAGAGCTTTATATGATTAAAGCGCCGTGCAAGCTCAAAGGATATAAAAAAAGCAGGCCTTAATAAAAGACCTGCTGGTTATCTGTCGTTTAAGATACAGATTCAAGAGGCTCGCTGCCGGCCTCTATTGCAAGGCGCTGACAGGCATTTGTCTCTCCCATGCGAGATACTGATCGTATTTTCGCAGGGCAATCCGATAGTTATCCGATGCGGCCAACGGCACATCGTCCATAATACGCTGATGAATACTTTCCCCTTGCGTCCGTTCTTGAGGATAGTTGCTGGCCGTCAGGATCTCGTCGAGCCTGCGCAGTCGAACAACGTATTCACGCACCGTACTGTGGTTCATTTCGGTTTGTTTAAACAGATATTGTTTAAAGGCGACAATATCGAAATACAGTGAACGGGTGTTAAATGAAATTTCGCTGCAAAAACGACAAAGCGCACTAAGTTCCTGGGTCAAATTCTCCCACAGCGCCTCATCAATAGGCTCATCCATCTTGGCGATGGCCTCTTTATTGATGACCTGTCCGCGAAAAACGAGCGCCATCCTGTCCAAGTCTTTTCCACACTGGGAGCAGTTGGTCTGAGTATGCTTGTAATCTTTTAGATAACGGCTCAGTGGCCGAGTTTTATTTCCCGCTGGCATAATTCACTTCCAACAAATAGTGGTAATTCTCAGTAATAAATCTGGGTGGCCTCTATGTGCCTTATGTAAAAGATTTAGAATCTTTTAACCAGCTTAAACCACTACCTTAGGGTGCGACAAGTCATGATTGAGCTTAAAGCAAACGATTACGCTTATTCTACGATTGTTCTCCTGCCGCCATTCTGCATTTAAGGAAAAACAATTTTCTTTTAAAACAAGTTACTTAACATTAACATTTTGTTTACTTTGTAAATTTGTGAACATACTCACTTACTAATTGATTGCAAAATGTTAACCGCTTAGAATACCCGCTCTTGTTAAGGTTTTCTAAATGTTGAGGTAGCCGTGCATCTGTGGTGGGAAGTGATTAAAACGATTTACTGGGGTGGTTTGGGGATTGCTGCGCTGTTTACGCTGCTGGTAAGTCGCGATACGGTAAGGATCCGCCTGCTGACCTCTGGCATTATCGGCCTGACCTGGCCTATGAGTTTGCCGGTCGTGGTGATGTTTTCACTGTTCTAACGATTAGAAAATCACGATTCAAGCTTTCGCTGGCGGTCGCTCAAGAAGCCCTGCCGCCAGCCAAATTTTCTTTTTCTCTTGCTACTCTTGAAGCCTCATACCTTTTTCTTCTTTATTTTCAACCTATTGCATCACTCTTACCAGCAAGGTAAGCACCTCATAGTGTGCGGTGTGTGGGAACATATCAAATAGCTGTACTCTTTCGATGCGGTAATTCTTCAGCAGTGCAATATCCTTGGCCATCGTTTGCGCGTTGCAGCTTGAGTAAAGCAAACGCTCGGGCGCCATGTTGTCGAGATATTCACACAGTTCGCGGCCAATGCCACGCCTCGGCGGATTTACTAACACCAGCTCTGGCACGCTGTCATGCCCGGTGGCGAAGCCGGTAGAATCCAGCGCTTTAAACTCGACATTTTTCAAACCCAAACGCTCGGCAGAAATTTTGGCGCAGACAATCGCCTCGGCGCTGATTTCAATCCCCGTTAATTGAGTGTCGGGCTTGGCGCAGTGCAAACCAAAACCGCCGACGCCGCAGAACAGGTCCCACATGCTGGAGATTTCGCGCTCTGCAACCCAATCGCGCGCCGTGGCGTAAAGCGCGGCCGCCACCTGTGGGTTGGTCTGGAAGAAGCTTTGCGGACGGATAAACAGCGGCACCTGATTAAAATGCTCTTCCAGCGCCTGCTGGGAGGTTAGCGCAATTTCTCTTTCGCCTTCCAGAATCGCCATGTGTACCGGCTGAATATTGGCCGAAATCACCTGCAACGCCGGAATCTGCTGCTGTAACCAGGGTAACGCCGCGCGCAGCTGGGTCAGCTTGGTTTCAGAACGCAGCACAAAGCGCAGCATCAGGCCGCCGTTATATTCACTTTGGGTCAGCAATATATGTTTCAGTTCGCCGCGCTTGCGCGCCACGTTATAAGGCGTTAAACCGGCGCGGGCGATAAAGCTTTTAAGATGTCTGAAGATGTCGCTAAAACTGGCCGGATAAAGCGGACAGGCGCAGAGATCTACCGGCGTGCCGTCGCGATGCAGCATGCCCAGCAGCGGGCGCTCAACGCTGCCGCTCACCACCATTTTGGCTTTATTGCGAAACGCCTGCTCTTGCCCCGCCACCGGCTCGCGCCATTCCCCCACGGGTAATTCGGCCAGCAGAGCAGCAAGATCCTCCTGTTTATCGGCAAGTTGAACGGCGTAAGGTTTTTCCAGCCATTGGCAGGACCGGCAGGTTCCGGCGGTATATTGGGCGCAATGCATAAATAAGGACCGTTGTCGCTAAAGCGTATTCAAACCATGAAAAAGTTGGCGCGAAGTGTATCACCGCTGCGGGCCAAAGGCTCTTTTATCGCACGTCACGATTGAAAAAACGTCGGCTGCCGGCAGGCAAATAGATAAGGCCGAGCACCAGCAGGTCCGGCAATCTTCTTTGCAGCAGTTCGGCCATTAACTGCGGCGTGCTGTCGATGTCGAGACGAAACAGCATCGGGCCAATCCACTCTTCCGAGGCGCAAAACAGATAGATTACCGTCAATAACTGACAGCCGAAAAACAGCCGGCGACTCCAGCGACGCCCGCGCATCATCGCGTAGGCGCACTGGCATTCGAGCAATAAAATCAATAATCCGGCCAGCATGATAAAGCTGTTAAACCATGACTCGCTGCTAACGCTAAGCAGCTCTTTGATGCCAACATAACCATAGGCATCAAAGAGTAAAACGAATTCGAGCAGGCGCGTAGCAACGATTGCCGACGCGCCGACCATTACGGGAACCGGTATAAATGCCAGTTTCATACGTCCTTGTTGCCCTCTTGTTTCTTATTATTAGGTGTTTAATGCCTGATTAACGCGCCAATCAATGGCGCGTCGCTTTCTGCATATCTTTCACGCGTTGCTTTTCGGCGCGATGCATAAACCACCAGGCAATGATGCCGATAATCCCGACCACCAGCAGAATCAGCGTTGCCAAGGCGTTGATTTCTGGATTGGTGCCGAGACGCACACTGGCAAAAACCAGCATTGGCAAGGTGGTCGAGCCCGGACCCGCCACGAAGCTGGCTATCACCAAATCATCCAGCGACAGCGTAAACGCCAGCAGCCAGCCAGAAACCAGCGCAGGCGCAATCATCGGTATAGTGATAATAAAGAAGACCTTAAGCGGCGTCGCACCGAGATCCATCGCCGCCTCTTCTATTGAACGGTCAAGCTCGCGAAGACGCGCAGAGACCACCACGCAGACGTAGGCGCTACAAAACGTCACGTGCGCCAGCCAAATGGTAAACATGCCGCGCTCGCTCGGCCAGCCAAAGGTGTGCCCCATCGCCACAAACAGCAGCAACAGCGCGAGGCCGGTAATCACATCGGGCATGACTAACGGCGCGGTGAGCATGAAAGCAAAGCCCGTCGAGCCTCTAAAGCGTTGATAACGCACCATTACCACGGCGGCCAGCGTGCCTATTACTACCGCCATGCTGGCCGCGGCCGTGGCGATCGTCAGGCTCATGCTCACTGCGCTTATCATCGCCGAGTCATGAAATAGCTGGGTGTACCAACGCGTTGACCAACCCGCCCACACGGTGACCAGTTTGGAGCTGTTAAACGAGTAGATCACCAGTATGACCATTGGCGCGTAAAGGAAGGCGAAACCCAGCACCAAAATCACAATTCGCCACGGCGAGCGCACAACCGGTAACGGATTCATTATTTATCCCCCAGCGCTTTATTCTGGTATTTGTGGAACCAGATGATAGGCAGGATCAGCAGCAACAGCATGACCACCGCGACCGCAGAGGCCACCGGCCAATCGCGGTTGTTGAAGAATTCTTGCCATAGGATACGGCCAATCATGATGCTGTCTGGTCCGCCGAGCAGCTCAGGGATCACGTATTCACCCACCGCCGGAATAAATACCAGCATTGAACCAGCAATAATTCCGCCTTTGGTCAGTGGCACGATAACTTTGACAAACGTTTTAAACGGTTTTGCGCCTAAATCCAGCGACGCTTCCACCAGCGAATAGTCCATTCGGGTCAACGCGGTGTAAATCGGCAGCACCATAAACGGCAAATAGGAGTAAACGATGCCGATATACACCGCCAGATTAGTATGTAAAATAACCAGCGGCTGATCGATAACGCCGAGCCACATCAAGAAATTATTCAGCACGCCGTTGTCTTTCAGGATAGCCATCCAGGCATAAACGCGGATCAAAAACGAGGTCCACGACGGCAAAATAACCAGCAGCAGCAAGATGTTACGCGTGGCTGGCCTACTGTGTGCAATCGCCCATGCCAGTGGATATCCAATCGCCAGACAGAGCAGCGTCGAGATAGCAGCAACCTGAAGCGATTGAAGATAAGACTCGATATAGAGCGGATCATCAGTCAGCTGAATGTAATTGCCAAAGTTTAGCGCGATATCCAGCACGCCATCGGCCCAGCTCATTAAATCGGTATAAGGCGGGATGGCGCGGGCAATATCGGCAAAGCTGATTTTAAGCACGATTAAAAATGGCAGCGCGAACAGCAGCAGGAACCACACCAGCGGCAGCAGGATCACCAACTTGCGGCCGTGCGCCTGCCGAATTCTGTTGATAAAAGCGCGGCCTTTACCCGGAGGTTGCGCCTCAGGGACCGGAGAGACCATAGTCATAGTTGTTTACCTCGCCCTAAACGGTTAACACGACGCAGCTGTCGGCTTCCCAACACAGGCGCACTTCATCGCCCCACGTTGGCATACCCTTGCGGAAACGGTGGCCGTTTTGCAGCTGGGCAGTGATCATCTGGCCGCTATGCAGCCTGACGTGATAAATCGACAAATCGCCCAGATAAGCAATGTTTACCACCTCTCCCACGGCGAAATTACAGCCATCGGCGGGCACGTCTTCGCACAGCATGATTTTTTCTGGACGCAGTGCAACAAACGCCGGTACGCCGTCAATAACCGTGGAGTCAGCCGCTACTTTAAGTGGATGAACCAGGCCCGGACTGCGGATCACTAACCCTTCTTCCTGCCGCGACTCGAGCAGGCCTTCAAAAACATTTACCGAGCCAATAAATTCGGCGCTGTATTTGCTGTTCGGATGCTCGTAAATCTCTTCGGGTTCGCCAATCTGCACAAACTTGCCGCGATTCATGATGGCAATACGTCCCGCCATGGTCATCGCCTCTTCTTGATCGTGGGTGACCATCACGCAGGTTGCGCCGACGCGCTCGAGAATATCCACTACCTCAAGCTGCATGCGATCGCGGAGTTTTTTATCCAGCGCGCCCATCGGTTCGTCGAGCAGCAACAATTTTGGTCGCTTGGCGAGGCTGCGAGCCAGCGCCACACGCTGACGCTGACCGCCCGAAAGCTGGTGCGGCTTACGTTTGGCGAAATCCTGCATGTGAACCAGCGTCAACATTTCGGCCACCCGCGCCTTGATATCGGCAGAAGGCATTTTGTCCTGCTTGAGGCCAAAGGCGATGTTTTGCTCAACGGTCATGTGCGGGAACAGCGCGTAAGACTGAAACATCATGTTGATCGGACGCTGATAAGGCGGCACCTGCGAGAGATCCTGTCCGTCGAGCACAATCTGCCCGTGAGTCGGCGACTCAAAACCGGCCAGCATGCGCAGCAGGGTCGATTTACCACAGCCCGACGCACCCAGCAGCGCAAAAATTTCGCCTTTATAGATGGTGAGATTAACGTCATCGACCGCGGGCTGGCCGTCGAACGATTTGGACAAGTTGCGAATTTCCAGCAGAGGCGTCAAAGCTTTCAGGGCTTTTTCACCTTTATTCTGCGGCTGAGGGCGTGGAATTGCGTCATTCACTCAGGGAGTTCTCCGTAAAAGCAGGTGATAAACGAGTTAATCGCTGTTTTTGTTTGTTGTTCATGGATTGTTCATGAACCGTTCATGCGCCGTTCAAGGACTGTTCATCTAGTTTAGAGCATAACAGTCCAGCCAAAATTCGCCGGATTGATTACCTATTAACGAATGGAATCAGCGTGAAAGGCGAAAAGCACAGCGGCCCCGAAACTTTACGGAGCCGCTGGAGGCGCAAACAGCGTGTTGGATGCGTGCTGCTTACTTGCCGCTTTTCACTTTGGTCCACGAACGGGTGATTACGCGGTCAATCTTCGGATCCTGAACTTTCAGGGTGAAGAGCTTGGCGCGCACGTCAGCCGGTGGATAAATGCTTGGATTATTGCGGATTTCTGGTTTCACCAGCGGAGTCGAGGCCGCGTTGCCGTTGGCGTAATAAACGGCATTACTAATGCCCGCCATCACTTCCGGTTTCATCAGATAGTTAAGGAACTGATACGCTTCGTCAGTATTTTTCGCATCGGCTGGCATCGCGAAGACGTCGAAGAACGCCAGTGCGCCCTCTTTTGGAATGCTGTAGGCAATATTGACGCCATTTTTAGCCTCTTTTGCACGATTTGACGCCTGAACCACGTCACCCGCCCAACCTACGGCCACGCAGATATCGCCGTTCGCCAAGTCGTTAATGTACTGGGATGAATGGAAATAACGAATGCTCGGACGCAGCTTCAGCAGCAGATCGGTTGCCGTGGTGGTGTAATCCGACGCCTTGGTGCTGTTCGGATCAAGATGCAGATAGTTCAACACGGTGGCATAAATTTCAGCCGGTGCGTCGAGGAACGACACGCCGCAGCCTTTCAGCTTGGCGAGGTTGTCAGGATTTAATACCAGATCCCAGCTATTGACCGGCGCGTCTTTACCCAACGCGGCTTTTACTTTATCAACGTTGTAGCCAATGCCCGTGGTCGCCCACAGATAAGGAATCGCATATTTATTGTCAGGATCGTGCTGGGCCACCATTTTCAGCAGCTCAGGGTCTAGATTTTTGTAATTTGGCAGTTTGCTCTTGTCGAGCGGTTTGAACACGCCCGCCGCAACCTGTCGTTCAAGGAAGCTGGCCGAAGGAACCACCAGATCGAAACCGGTGCTGCCCGCCATCAGCTTGCCTTCCAACACCTCGTTGGAGTCAAACACGTCGTAAACCACTTTAATGCCCGTTTCCTTTTGGAAATTGGCGACAGTGTCAGGCGCGATATAATCGGACCAGTTATAGATGTGCAGCGTTTTGTCTTCTGCAGACGCAGCGACGGAAGCCGCCATCGCCACACCGGCAATTACGCCGGACAACCATTTTTTACGCAGGGTAAACATCCGTTATACCTCCAACAGGGTGAACCAATAAGGTGAGCCTACAGTGTGAACTATTATGCAAACTTACAACGTGAAGCAAGCGGGGTAGATCTTGGCAACTGAGCCAACGTGGGGAGTAAAACAGCCCTACGCTCGGTTACTTACTAGATTAGTCAAAACTTTACTAAACGGAACATTTTGTTGCCTAGTCTGGCATCTACGCCCGTCGCCTTCTATGTCCATTGCCCTCTTTGCCTTTAAAGAGACATACCGGCATTTTAAGACACCACTTATCGATTAAACGCTTGGTTTTTCGAGGTATCCTCCTCGTCCTGAGGAATCAGCAGCATAACGCTGTGAGACAGATCACACCATAGGCCTAGATGAAAAGAGGTCATTAATCGAATTTTTATGCAGTTTTGTCTATACCCTGCGCCATTTCATTATATATAAAGAGAAATAGCCCGTAACATTAGGATATATCCAGCATAAAATATGGATAAACATAAAAAAGACAGCGCAGCCATCGGAATGACTGCGCTATATGAAAGATTCTTGGTAGGAAATTCTTGGGCTGGCTGTTATGAAATTAACCAGTGAAAGCTTAGTGCGTTATGATTTAAGCCAGCTTGAGATAACGCTTTGTGTGATTAATGTGATTAGTGTGATTAATGCAGCAACGGAACATTTAGGTTAACTACCGGCGCGCCTTCTTCTTCATCGCCGAGGAACAGCAGTTCGTTGGCATGCGCTTCAAGAATAATCATCGACATTTGCTCTTCGCCCTGTTGCAGGAAGTGAGCAAACTGTTCTGGCGTGATACCTACGACCACGCTAATCGACTGACACACAATCAGTTTTGGCAGATTGTCGTCTTGAATATCGACGAAGGCTTTAACCGTTAATGAGCTGGCATTAATTTGGCTGAGATCGGCAACCAACGGGATAAGCGCCGTTGGTTTAACTTCTGCCAGCGCCGAGAACAGGATAACGCCGTCAACCAGGTCGATTTTGGCATCAAAAACGCCGTCGAAATTCTGCATGTGTGGCAGATGAAGAGCCTGACAGGAATCACACTCGAAAAATGAGATGCCCAACTGATCGAGCCAGCGTCGAAGTAACGCCAAATCAGGGACGGTGAGTGAATCCATATAAGCAGCCTCAGTGTGTCGGAAAGCTCGATGACAAATCGAAAAATTTCGGAACTTGAAAATGGGGTTACGCGCCGCAGCCGTAATCGGACATTTTAAGCGAATGTTCAAGAGCCACAGCTTACGGAAATTTCCCTATAAGCGCCACGATCAATGCCGAGATTAGTCTCTATTCGCTTAAAATATAGGTGCTTCAGCCACAAAATTCGGCATTTGGCGATTTATTGATCGCTTCAATGCTTTGATGTCGGCTGTTCATTTACAGGTAATGCCTGACATAAGTGCTAGCCACCGGATTTGAGTTTAAAGCCAGGCTTGGCGCGATGTTCAATGTAATCAATCATCATGCCCGCAATATCAAGACCGGTGGTGGTTTCTACGCCCTCAAGACCCGGCGAGGCGTTGACTTCCATCACCAGTGGGCCACGTGCCGCGCGTAAAATATCAACGCCCGCGACATCAAGGCCCAGCGTTTGCGCCGCGCGAATTGCCATCTCTTTCTCTTGGGCAGTAATAGTGACTTTACTTGCCGTGCCGCCACGATGCAGATTGGAGCGAAATTCGCCCGGCTTAGCCTGCCGCTCGATGGCAGCCACCACTTTTTTACCGACCACCAGACAGCGAATGTCACTGCCGTTGGCTTCGCGGATATATTCCTGCACCAAAATATTGGCGTTCAGGCAGCGAAAGGCATCGATAACACTTTCTGCCGCCTGACGCGTTTCGGCCAGTACCACGCCGAGCCCCTGCGTGCCTTCGACCAGCTTCACTACCAGCGGCGCACCGCCGACCAGAGCAATGAGATCGGCGGTATCGTCGGGAGAGTGAGCAAAACCGGTGATCGGCAGGTCAATTCCGGCACGGCCAAGCAGCTGCATTGATCGCAGCTTGTCTTTGGCTCGGGTAATCGCTACCGATTCGTTTAACGGAAAGCTGCCCAACATTTCAAACTGGCGCAGCACGGCGGTACCATAAAAGGTAATGGCGGAGCCGATACGCGGAATGACTGCCTCATACTTGTCTAACTGTCGCCCGCGATAATGCACGCTCGACGCCGAACAGTTGATATTCATATAACAGGAAAGCGGGTCGATGATATCGATTTGATGTCCTCGAGACTCCCCTGCTTCTTTTAAACGCTTGCACGAATAAAGAGTTCCGTCGCGCGACAGTATGGCAATTTTCATCAGACACTCCGTCGTCTGTCAGCGGGTAATCCAGCCTTGTTTATGCAATGCAGCCAGCATAAAGGGACGCTGCTCTTTTTTCAGCGTGCGCACAATCAAATCACTGAAATTATCGCGGCGGGCGTTGCTATCGCGGCTTGCATAATAGGCTTCAAGCTCGGCGTCGTATTCTGCCAACTGCTCTTTATCCAGCGGCTGATAGGCATTTTCATGCACCAGCATGGTTTGCGGCATGCGCGGTTTAAATTCGTTTACGTGCTCTGGATGGCCGATACAGAAACCAAACAGCGGCATGACGAATTTAGGCAGATTCAGCAGCGCGACCACATCTTCTACGCGGTTACGAATTCCGCCGATAAACACGCCACCCAGCCCTAATGATTCGGCAGCGGCCATGGCATTTTGCGCCATTAACGCGGTATCTACACAGCCCAGCAGCAGCTGTTCGGCGAGGCCCAGCTCAGCTTCGGGATTGATTTGCTGATTGCGATTGAAATCGGCACAAAACACCCAAAACTCGGCGGCGCTCTCAACCCACTGTTGCCCACCGGTATATTCCACCAGCGTTTTACGCAGGTTTTCATCGGTGATACGAATAATAGAGGAACATTGCAGGAAACTTGAGGTAGACGCAGCCTGTGCCGCGCCGATAATCGCTTCGCGCTGTTCGTCGGAAACAGGTTGGCCGGTAAAAGAGCGCACCGAGCTGTGGGCGCGAAGAAGGTCAATCGTTGGCGTCATAATAAGGTTCCTTGGATTAAATTTGGACAAAGTGGAAAGTCCGAAAGCAGGCAATAATTCCTGTTCGTTGCCGCCATTGCAAGCGCGGCCGCACTAATTGACCCCCTGTTAACGTCCTTTCATTCTGTGAGCGGGTTAACAGTTAATCGAAGCGTGCTTTTTTCGTGCAGATAGGCACAGCACATCAAAGCGACAGGTAAATCCTACTTTTTTTTCATCTTTCGAGCAGGCATAGTACCCCCAAGCATTGAGAGCTATGCGCTAAATATAAAAATTCTGCGATACTTATCTCAAATTTACAAAATCCTGGCTTTCAGGTATCAAAAAATCTAAGGAGTCTCCATGTTTGCAGTAATTTTCGGGCGTCCTGCGTGTCCATATTGTGTTCGTGCAAAAGAGTTGGCTGAGAAACTGACTGAAGAACGTGATGATTTCAACTTCCGTTATGTTGATATCCATGCGGAAGGTATCAGCAAAGCTGACCTTGAGAAGACTGTCGGTAAGCCGGTTGAAACTGTGCCACAGATTTTCATCGACCAGAAACACATCGGTGGATGCACGGATTTCGAGGCATATGCCAAAGAGAACTTGGCACTTTATCAATAAGAATTGAATCTTAGATTTAGAATCTAAGGGCAATTTTTTTAAAGGCGGATTTGGATTTTAAATTCAAATTCGCTTTTTTTATTTCAAAATTTCTTTTTTAAGTTTAAGTTCAAGTTTAACTTCAACTGCATGCGCTTCGCTTACTGCGCGTTGCTGAAGCTTGACCGAGCATTAACGGTTTTTTAAATTCAAAAGCATGCGCTTCGCTTACTGCGCGGCGGCGCAGACCGCCTCAAGGATGTTCCTAAGCGAACACCCTTAAGAATCCCGCGCTTTTTTTCCACAGCTGTAACTTGAGGACTACATTCGTAGATCTTTCCAGTTGCCGCAGCGTGTGGCGTAGGTCGCGCGGCTTCGCCGTTCCTTCATTACGGATTTGAGCCAAACACGTCTCAAATCACTCCACTCAGCGCCGCCCCGATCCCGCCAATTACAGCCTCAAAAGAAAAACCGATAACTCTTAGGCGGTCAAAAGCCGATCCCTCAAACGATAAATTTTAGGTTGAAGGACCGGACCTTGACCGCCTAAGAGTATCTGCCCTTGCTTTAAATGTTGTGATTGGCGGGATCAGGGCGGCGCGGAACGGAGTTGAGAAAGACGTTTTTGGCTTTCGAGCGAAGTGACGGAAGCGCGGAGCGCCGCGACCTACGCCACACACGGAGGTTTCTGGAAAGATCTCCCGTTTTAGTCCTCAAGTTGCAGCTGTGGAAAAAAAGCTTGGGATTCCAAAGGGGCGAGCGACTGCGCCTCTTTGGGCGGTCTGCGCCGCCGCGCAGTAAGCGAAGCGCATGCAGTTGAACTTGAAGTTGAAGTTGAACTTGAAGTTGACCTAAAAATTTGCCTTTAGATTTCTAAAATCTAAAACGTAAAAGGTTTCGTTAAACCCCATTTCCCTTATAATTAGGAAATTTTTGGAAAATCAGGAGTTCCCGTGATAGGAAAGACAGGTAAAATCGTTTTGGGTAGCATGGTTTGTGTGGTGTTCGCGATGGTCGTCCTCACTCTCGGCATGACCTATATCTACCCGACCTGGATGCAACGCACCACCCCAGAAGCCTGTGCCGATGTCACCGCGCAAAACGCGATGGACCTTGTCACCCGCGATTTTATGCAGAACAAATTGCCAAATTGGGGTAACGATAAAGATAACCTCGGGACCCAAGTTCCAAGCCTGTCGTTTATCTCAGATAACGTGAAAGATAATAAAGGGACCTATGAAGTGCCGTTTACCGCACGCGGCCCCGCCGGTACGCTGAAATATGCTGCCCACCTCAACTGCACCAATAAATATATTAAATACGATACTATCGATCAGTAATGCTCGAAGGTTGATAGTTGATAGTGATAGTTCAGAATCAATGATTCATCGTCGATAGCTCACATCGTCTTTCACTACGCCGTCGCTCGACGGCGTAGTGCTTTTCATCGTTTAACGTTATCTCTTTGCCTTTATTTAAGGGCCTTGGCGGGCAGTTGGCTCCAATAAGTTCCAGTCAATGGCATCGGCATAAATTGCTGGTACATCTCGTTGAGGGTTTGCTGCGGATCCAGCGAGGCAAATAGCTGCGGATAAAACGCTTTGGCAAACACTTCAACATCAATCAAATGAAACGGGCTGAGGTAAAAGGTGTGCCACACGCTGTGCGCCCTGCCGTTTTGTACGGCGCTAAGACTAGATAAAACAGGCTGTTGTGCCATTATTTTTACAAAGCTGGACTGCGCCTGCTGTGCGCTCACTAAAGGACCAAGCTGGAGATCGTCAGGTTTTTCAGGCCCTGACATGCCGGTAGTAATATAGACGTCAGGGTTAGCGATGATGACTGATTCAGGGTTCATTTCTCCATAAACGCTCTTAAATGCCTTGGCGGCAATGTTGTCGCCCCCGGCAAATTCAAGCAGGTCCGCCAAATTGCCGTGCGCTACAGTCGTGCAACAACTTTCACGACGGCCCAGATGCAGTTGCAACATTACCGTCGGCTTTTTCCCCTGATAGGTCGCCAGCGTTTGCGCAATATGATTCATATGTTGCTGATAAAAGGCGATAAATTTCTCGGCTTTTTGCTGGGTGTTAAACACTTCTCCCAGCAGACGCAGGCTTGGCACCGTGTTATGCAGCTGATCGACACGCAAATCGACATAAATAAATGGGATACCGGCGCGCGTAAGCTGCGTTTCAATCGTGCCTTGATCGGTGGATTGTTTTGCGTAACGCGGGAGGATCACTAAATCAGGTTTCAACGCGAGAATTTTCTCCGCGCTCATCTGATTAAAACTGTTATTGCCGAGCTGAGGAATGCTGGCCGCGTGCGGATAAGCTTTGACATACAGCGGCCAGTTTTGCGGATCATAATGCGGTAAATCGCCGGGCCAACCGACTACGTGCTCGGTCGGGTCGCCGCTGTCAATGAGCGCCAGCGTATAGAGCATGCGGCTTTCACCTAACAAAATACGCTGTGGATGATCGGGGATTTCGACCTTGCGCTGGTAAATATCGACCACCGTTTTGGCCTCGACAGGAGAGATCATCGCCGCGCCACTCATGGCTATCGCCATCCACATTGCCCATCTGTATAAACGCATAAAGCCTCAAGACTTATTGTAAAGCCTCGGATGATATTGATTATCGTTACTTAGTGCAATCGATGGGGGGCGTGCTGTCGCCCTCGCCTAAGGTTCGTTGCATGAGAATAGTGTTAAGCCAGCGACCATGTTTAAAACCGACGCCGGTTAATTGCCCGATAACAGTGAAGCCCAATGATTGATGCAAACGTAACGAGGCGATGTTTTCGCTATTGCCGATAATTACCATCATTTGCCGCCAGCCGCCGCGCTCGGCCCTGTCGATAGCTTCAGCCATCAATCTTTTACCCAGCCCTTTGCCCTGCTCTCCTTCTGCTAGATAAACGGATCCTTCGACGGTAAAACGATAGGCGTAGCGTGGACGATAAGGCGATAGATAACAGTAGCCTACTACTTTTCCTTGCCGACGTGCGACCAGATAAGGCAGTCCTTTGCTCAACACATTGCGACGGCGCAGCAGCATCTCGTCGAGCGACGGCGGCTCTGTTTCGAAACTCGAACAACCGTGAATCACGTGTTCGGCATAGATTGCCTGCACCTGCGTCATATCCGCCTCGCTGGCGTCGGCAAGTTCAATCTCTTCATCGGTATAACGCACTGCTAACATAGAAGTTTCTCGGCGAAAAAAACCAAATGGTTGTGCGATTTAACCTAAATCAGTGCGCTGGATTTTTCAACACGCATTTAGCGCTAATTACTGCACTTCCAGCAATCCTCGCAACTATAAGAAAATCTGATTATGTGATGTGAAACTCCTCTTTGCTTTGCATTATTCTTCCCCCTTATGATTGATAGCAGGCTAAGACCAGAAAAATTTCTGCTTTACGCTGCCACACCTCGTTGTTTTTCCTCATTTTGCCGTAGAGCAAGGTTTATGACTGATACCGCTATTGCTTCACCGTTGACTTTTAAACGCTCGTTATTGGCCGTGCTTGGACTCGCGCTGGTGTTGATGCTTTCTGCACTGGATCAAACGGTGATTGGCAACGCCATGCCCTATATAGTGGCCGATTTGGGTAATTTCGACCTTTACGCCTGGGTCGCCACCAGTTATCTGCTGACCTCGATCATTACCGTGCCGATTTTTGGCCGCCTCGGCGATTACTATGGCCGCAAATATTTTGTGATTGCCGCCACGGTGCTTTTTACGATCTCTTCTGCGCTGTGCTCGTTTGCCGGCAGCATGCAGATGCTAATTTTGTGGCGTGCGGTGCAGGGAATCGGCGGTGGAATGCTGGTCGGCACGGCGTTTGCCTGTATTCCGGAGCTGTTCCCCGACACTCGTCAACGGCTGCGCTGGCAGATTTTATTTAGCACCGCGTTTAGCATCGTAAACGCGCTCGGCCCAACGCTCGGCGGTATTTTGACCGAACAATATGGCTGGCGGTCGGTATTTTACCTCAACCTGCCACTCGGCCTGCTGGCCTTGGTCGTGTCGTGGATTTATCTTCCTTATTTCAAACCCGCTAAAAAGGCCGCCATTCGCCTTGACTGGTTGGGAGCTTTACTGATTATGTGCGTGCTTGGCAGCATGCAGCTGCTGGCCGAATTTCTGCCCAGCAACGGCTCCTCGTTTACGCTGATTGGCCTGCTGCTGGCCTGCGGATTAAGCGCCGCGCTGCTGATTTTCCAACAGCGTCGGGCGCATTCGCCTATCTTGCCGCCTTCGCTATTTGCCATCGGTCCGGTTAAACAGCTGTTTATCATTTCGGTGCTGATTGGCGCGGTGCTGTTTACCTTACTGTACTTTATGCCGCTACTGTTTCAGGGTGGCTATGGTTATTCGCCGAAACAGGCCGCGTGGCTGGTTACACCGATGGGCGTGAGCATTACCATCAGCGCGATTATCAATGGCCGAATCGTGACGCGCATGCGTAATCCGATGCGCCTGCCGCAGATGGGATTTTTAGTGGCCGCGACCGCCTGCGCCCTACTCGCGCTCATCGGCAGTAAAGGACATTTTGGCACGTTGATGGGCCTGATGATGATGGCGGGCATCGGTATCGGTTTCATTCTGCTTAACGTAACAATCTTTATTCAGACGCTGGCACCGCGTGAGTTTCTCGGCATCGCCACGGCGCTGACTCAGTCTTTGAGGTTGGTTGGCGGATTGCTTGGCACGGCGTTGACCGGCGCGGCGGTAACAAAATGGTACAACGTTCACGTCGGCGGCGCGTTGCAGCAGGCCAATTCGGCGGAAATTCCAGAGAATGTTCAGCAGCATTTTGCCGATCCGCAGGTACTTTTGCAGCCGGTTGCCCCTGTTTTCGCTGCTTATTACCCATTGGCACGCGAAGCAATGGTTAATGCTATCGACATCGGTTTGGCGGTGTGTGCAGTGTTGGCTTTGCTGGCTTTTTGGCAATCTACCCGCCTGCCGTTGATTCAATTTCCGGGCGTGGCGCTGAAAGATAAGAAAAGCCGTAGTTAAGTTGAGTAAAAAATGCGTTATGTCTGAGTTTTTTAACCTTTAGCGGCTACACTGGAGAACACTTTCCTCAGAGGGACCCAAAAGTAATGAAAAGACTCACGCAACAAGACATGACGGAAAGCGAGCAACGCGAGTTGAAAACGCGGCTTGATAGGGCGAGAAAAGCCCAGGGACGGGAGCTGACCAACTCCGAGAACAATCGCACCAAAGATGAATATATTGATGAATTGATGGCGGAAAAAGAAAAAATCGCCAGCAAAGCGCGCGCAGAAAAACGCCGAGCCAAAGCCAACGCCACGCCAAGCACCTCGGCAACTTATGACTGGACGGCGAGAACGCATCCACGGGGGAGACGATAAGTTTTAGTTTTTAGATTTGAAAATCTAAAGGCAAACTTTTAGGTTCAAATTCAACTTTAACTTCAACTGCATTCGCTTCGCTCAATGGGTGGCGCTGAGGCTTGACCGAGCCTTGGCGGTCTTTGAATTCAACTGCATTCGCTTCGCTCAATGGGCGGCGCTGAGGCTTGACCGAGCCTTGGCGGTCTTTGAATTCAACTGCATTCGCTTCGCTCAATGGGCGGCGGCCCATACCGCCCAAAGGCCCGCAGTCGCTCGGGCCTTTGGAATCCGAGCTTTTTTTCCATAGTTGCAACTTGAGGACTACATTCGTAGATCTTTCCAGATGCCTCAGCGCGTGGCGTAGGTCGCGGCGCTCCGCGCTTCCCTCGCTACGCTCACAAGCCAAAAATGTCTTGTTCATCTCCGCTCAGCGCCGCCCTGATCCCGCCAATCACAGCCTCAAAACAAAAACCGGATACTTTGAAGCGGTCAAGGGCCGATCGCTCAGGCTTGGTTTTATGTATCAGCAATATCAGAAATAAAATCAGGGAAAACTCGGTTGTGTATTAAAGAAAACTCAGTTGATTAACACCCCAAATAGTAAAGATAATTCGGTAAAACAAAGTATTAATTCAGTTTGAGCGATCGGTCCTTGACCGCCTAAGAGTTATCGGTTTTTCTTTTTAGCTATTATTGGCGGGATCGGGGCGGCGCTGAATGGAGTGATTTGAGACGTGTTTGGCTCAAATCCGTAATGAGGGAACGGCGAAGCCGCGCGACCTACGCCACGCGCTGTGGCAACTGGAAAGATCTCCCTTTCTCGTCCTCAAGTTACATCTGTGGAAAAAAAGCGCGGGATTCTCAAGGGTGTTCGCTTAGGAACATCCTTGAGGCGGTCTGCGCCGCCGCGCAGTAAGCAAAGCGCATGCATTTGAATTTAAAGACCGCAATGGCTCGGTCAAGCCCAGCACCGCGCAGTAAGCGAAGCGCATGCAGTTGAGCTTGAGCTTGAACTTGAGCTTGAGCTTGAGCTTGAGCTTGAGCTTGAAATTAAATTTGAAATTAAAATCAAAAAACCATTTTTTGAATTTATAAATCATAAATATTGATTTCTAAAAGCTCACCACTCTCTTTAGGGTTAAAAAGCAGCCGTCTTCTGCCAAAGACCCATAAGGAGTTAGAAATGAGCATTCAATTTATTGGGATGATCGGCCATCGATTGGCGTCGGAAATCATTCCAGCCACGGGACCTATCTTCGACAAACAGTACATCGCCGATTTCGCCAAAGCCCACGAAAATGCCGGATTCGACAGGATATTAGTAGGCTACGCCTCCGATCAACCCGACGGGTTTTTAGTCACCGCCCACGCTGGTGCGCATACCTCACGCATCAAATTCCTGCTGGCGCACCGGCCAGGATTCGTCGCACCCACCCTTGCGGCGCGTAAATTTGCCACCCTCGACCACCTGCTCGATGGCCGCCTTGCCGTGCATATCATCAGCGGCGGCAGCGATGCCGAGCAGCGTCGGGACGGTGATTTCGTGGCCAAAGACCATCGCTATGCGCGCACCGAAGAGTTCTTGCAGGTGATTAAAAAAAGCTGGTACGCCTCTCAGGGTTATGATCACAAAGGCGAATTTTATCAGGCGGAAAATGCCTTTTCGCACATCAAACCCCATCAAAGTCACCTGCCCGTGTACTTTGGCGGATCCTCGGATGATGCCATCCGCGTGGCGGGAAAACATGCCGATGTCTTTGCGCTGTGGGGCGAACCCCTTGCCAGCGCTGAAGAAACGGTTAAGGCTGTAAAAGCAGAAGCCGCACGTTATCAACGAGATATCGGTTTCAGTATCTCCTTCCGTCCGATCATTGGCCGCACCCAAGAAGAGGCTTGGGCCAAGGCGGAAGCTATTCGAGCCAAGGCAAAAATTCAGATTGAGAAAAGTGGCTATCACTTTGGCGCGCCAAAACCACAAAGCGTGGGGGCACAACGCTTGCAAAAGGCTGTCGAGCTGGGCGACAGGCTCGATGATAATCTGTGGACCGGCATTGCGGCGCTGGTCGGTGGTGGCTACAACTCTACGGCGCTCGTCGGCACCGCCGATCAGGTTTCCGATACCTTGCTCAAATATTATGAACTCGGAATTGAGACCTTCTTGATTCGCGGTTTCGATCCGCTCAACGACGCCATCGAATACGGTAAAGAACTTATCCCGCTAACACGTCAAAAAATCGCCGCTCGCCAGCAGGCCACTGCTCAGCATCAACTTCCTGAAGCGCATGCTCAGTGGTAAGTGCAGTAACTCTTTCAATTAACTCTTTTTCAATCTACACGAGAACATAACATGAAAATCTTACCGCTCAGCCTGCTGGTATTGACTCTTGCCGCCAGTTGGCACAGCGCGACGGCGGCGGAGGTGACTCTTCGCGTTGCCGATCAAAAAGGAAATATGCGCGCACAGCTTGAGGCGGCAAATAAATTACAAAATTTGCCTTATAAAATCGAATGGTCTGAATTCCCGGCCGCCGCGCCTCTTGCCGAAGCATTGAACGCGCAGGCGGTAGACGTTGGCGTTATCGGCGATGCCCCTTTATTGTTTGCAGAAGCAGCCGGTGCGCAGGTTAAAGCCTTGGTAGTCGATAAAACCGATGCTTACGGTACGGCGCTGATTGTCCGCCCTGACAGCCCTGTTCACACCGCTGCCGATTTAAAAGGTAAAACCATCGCCACAAACAAGGGTTCGATTGGTCACTTTGTTGCCCTCAAAGCACTCGCCTCGGCCGGTTTAACCAGCAAGGATGTCACTTTCCGCTTCCTGGCCCCGAGTGACGCCAAGCTGGCGCTAATCAGAGGTGACGTCGACGTGTGGGCCACGTGGGAACCTTACACCGCCTACGCTGAAACGCAGGATCATTTACGCGTGGCCATTAACGGGCGCGGCTTACGTTCCGGTAACACGTTCCTCGCTGCAACGGACAGTGCGCTGCAAAACTCAGCCAAGCGCGAAGCTATCAAGGATTATATCCAACGTCTCACCGACGCGCAGGTATGGGCTTATCAGCATTTGGATGCTTATAGCGTAACGCTTTCAAAAATAATCGGTTTTCCTCCGGAGGCGACGAAGCTTTCGTTTGGGCGTAGTGAAGCGCATTGGGAGAGGGTTGATGCTAAGACTGTTGAGCAGCAGCAGGAAACAGCGGACTTTTACTACAAAGTGGGTCTTTTATCGCAAAAGTTTGATGTAAAAGGGAGTTTTTCTGAGCTTTAACAAGCTCACAGTTTTTAGATTTTGGAAATCTAAAGGCAAATTTTTTTTGAATTAAATTTTTGAATTCAAATTCAAATTCAAATTCAAATTCAACTGCATTCGCTTCGCTCAATGGGCGGCGGCCCATACCGCCCAAAGGCCCGCAGTCGCTCGGGCCTTTGGAATCCGAGCTTTTTTTCCAAAGTTGCAACTTGAGGACTACAAAGGGAGATCTTTCCAGATGCCTCAGCGCGTGGCGTAGGTCGCGGCGCTCCGCGCTTCCCTCGCTACGCTCACAAGCCAAAAATGTCTTGTTCATCTCCGCTCAGCGCCGCCCTGATCCCGCCAATCACAGCCTCAAAACAAAAACCGGATACTTTGAAGCGGTCAAGGGCCGATCGCTCAGGCTTGGTTTAATGTATCAGCAATATCAGAAATAAAATCAGGGAAAACTCGGTTGTGTATTAGAGAAAACTCAGTTTATTAACACCCTAAATAGTAAAGATAACTCGTTAAAACAAAGAATTTATTCAGTTTGAGCGGTCGGTCCTTGACCGCCTAAGAGTTATCGGTTTTTCTTTTTAGCTCTTATTGGCGGGATCGGGGCGGCGCTGAATGAAGTGATTTGAGACGTGTTTGGCTCAAATCCGTAATGAGGGAACGGCGAAGCCGCGCGACCTACGCCACTCACCAATGTGCCTGAAACGATCTCACTTTTTCAGTCCTCAAGTTGCAGCTGTGGAAAAAAAAGCGTGGGATTCTCAAGGGTGTTCGCTTAGGAACATCCTTGAGGCGGTCTGCGCCGCCGCGCAGTAAGCGGAGCGCATGCAGTTGCAGTTGCAGTTGCAGTTGCAGTTGCAGTTGACCTTAAAAACTTAGAACTTAAAAAAATTGCCTTTAGATTCCAAATCTAAATCAAATTTCATAATCAATCACTACACTTGTCTCTCCCGTCGGCTGTTTAAAGACCTTCTCTTTAATCTCGTTAATCGACAAACTCTGATTACACAGCTCGATAAATCGCCACACATAGTTACGTTGTAACTGCGACCGTTTTAAACCTAGCCAGACGGTGTTTGACTCGAATAAATGTTCGGCATTAATCAACTGTAAGCCGCGATCGCGGTCGGCGTCGAAGGCTTTGTCGGCGAGAATGCCCACGCCAAGCCCCAGCTCGACGTAAGTTTTGATGACGTCGGAGTCCTGCGCGCTGAGCACGATATCGGGATTAAGCCCGTTTTGCTCGAACGCACTGTCTACGCGCGAACGCCCAGTAATGCCCTGACGATAAGTCACCAGCGAATATTCGCTCAGCTGCTGCAAGGTAACCGGTTGCTTTTCAAGCAAAGGATGACCGTCCGGAACCAAAATCGCATGGTGCCAACGGTAATAAGGGAAAGATGCCACCGACGGATCGTTAATCAGTTTTTCACTGGCAATCGCTACGTCGGCCTGTCCGCTCAGCAACATCGCCAATACTTCCTGCGGCGAACCCTGATGCAATTCGAGGCGTACGGCAGGATAAACCGCGCGGAACGCCTTGATTACACGTGGCAAACTGTAACGCGCCTGCGTGTGCGTGGTCGCAATAGTTAAAACGCCGGCATCCTCTTTTGAAAAGATATCGGCGAGGCGACGAATATTTTGTGCCTCGTTTAGAATTCTTTCCGCCACGGCGAGCAACTCTTTGCCTGGTTCGGTTAACCCCAGCAAACGCTTGCCGCGACGAATAAAGATTTCCACCCCGAGTTCATCTTCAAGCTCGCGAATATGGCGGCTAACCCCTGACTGCGAAGTAAAAAGCATGTTTGATACTTCGGTCAGGTTGTAATTGCATCGCGCCGATTCCCGAATAATTTTTAGCTGCTGGAAATTCACCGTCGCACCCCTGTTTCTTTAATTAAGTATTGTATTTGTGCCCTATTGTTACGTTCTGCTTGGCACTAGGACAAATACGAAAAAAAAGTTACTTATGCTTTTTCCTAATAAGGGCGCTCGGGTTATTACCTTTTTATGATGTTACTGGCTGATGACTATGAATTAGGCACCGGTGTTTTTACCGTCTCACCGCGGAAATGTGCACGTAGATTTTCAACCACCAGCTGCACCATATTATGCATCGCTTCAGGTGAACGCCCCGCCACGTGCGGCGTCAGCACTAAATTATGCCGAATACCTATCATCTGATCCGGAACGTCTGGCTCACCGTCGAGCACGTCGAGCGCCGCGCCGGCAATAGTATTATTTTGCAGGCTTTCAATAACTGCCTGAGTATCGACCACGCTACCGCGGGCAATATTAATTAAATAACCGGCGGGTCCAAGCGCGTGCAGCACCTCTGCATCCACCAGTTTCAGCGTATCCTTGCCGCCCGGCGTGGCAACCACCAGATAATCGGCCCATTGAGCCAATGACTGCGGACTGTCAAAATAGTGGTAAGGGCTTTCTGCAATTTCACGGCGATTGAAATAACCAATAGGCATCTCAAAACCTCCGGCGCAGCGTTTAGCAATCAGGCCGCCGATATTTCCCATACCAATAATCCCAAGCTTTTTACCGAACATTCCGGCGGGAATATTGCGCGCTTTGGCCCATTCGCCCTGACGTGTACGGTGATCGAAATAGGCAATTTCACGGGTAATGGCGAGCATTAGCGCAACCGTATGATCGGCCACCGCAGAGCTGTTGGTATTAGGACCGTGAGTGACCTGAATATTTTTGGCACGCGCGGCGGCAAGATCAATACGCTCATAACCGACACCCTGCGCGCAGATGATTTCAAGATTAGGCAACGCCTCAATCTGCTCGCGAGTAATACCGATAGTGCCGATGGTTAAAACGGCGCGCACGCGGTCGAGCAATTCGGGTGCGAGAGTGTCGCGTTCCTGCGGCGTGAGGGCAAAATGAATCTCGAATCCTGCCTCTTGGTAATAGGTAATAAACTTCTTATCGACAGGAATATAGCTGAGTACCATGGTGTTCATAATAGCTCCCTAATAAAGGGTAAAGGAGCTAATAACTATCCTGTAACAGCCTAAACTTGTACAGTATTTCAGCCAAATCTTCTGTTTCAAGGTGCGTTTGTAAATCTGCGTCTACACTCCTTTCATGCGCTTTGCATTAATTGCTTGTTTACTCTTTTGAGGAATATCTAACGATGGACAAAGCCCCACCAGACAAATTTGCTGTTCCAACTGGACCACTTGAAACGCCAGTAAAACCTCAGGCTCAGGTCGACGTAGAAATTAATGAACATGGGGTGCGCCTCATTCATCCTTATACCGATGGCGAGCTGGTCAAAAATTTTGACAGCGGCCATAAAACCCGCGTTCGTGAAGGTTTGCCGGTGCCGTTAGGCGCTACCTGGGACGGACTTGGCGTTAACTTTGCCATTTTCTCGGCCAATGCGACCCGCGTCGAACTTTGCCTGTTTAATGATGATGGCGAAGAGTACGACCGTATCGATCTGCCGGAATATACCGATGAAGTCTGGCATGGTTATCTGCCCGATGCCCGTCCCGGCCTGCTGTATGGCTATCGTGTTCACGGTCCGTATGCGCCGCATGAAGGCCATCGTTTTAATCCTTCAAAGCTGCTGCTTGACCCTTACGCCAAGCAAATTGTCGGCGACCTTAAATGGGACGACGCGCTGTTTTCCTATGATATGAAAAGCGAGAAGAAGGATTTGGCCCTCGACGAACGCGACAGCGCAGAGTTTTTGCCGAAATGTCGCGTTATCGACCCTGCTTTCTCGTGGTCGCGCTCGCGTAAAAATCCGGTGCCGTGGGAACAGACCATCATTTATGAAACCCACGTGCGCGGTTATACCAAACGCCATCCGGCGGTGCCTGAACATCTGCGCGGCACTTTTTCGGGTATGAGCACGCCGCAAATTGTCGATTACATTAAATCGCTCGGCGTCACGTCGATTGAGTTGATGCCAATTCACGCCTTTACCGACGACCGTCATTTACAGGAAAGTGGGCTGCATAACTATTGGGGTTACAACACCTTAAGCTTCTTTGCGCCTCATCCGCAGTATATGGCGACCCACACCATCAGCGAATTCAAGCAGATGATCGCCACCCTGCACGCGGCGGAAATCGAGGTCATTCTTGACGTAGTTTATAACCACACGGCGGAAGGCAACGAGCTGGGTCCAACTCTATCGTTTAAAGGGATTGATAACGCCAGCTATTATCGTTTGATGCCTGAAAACAAGCGTTACTACATTAATGATACCGGCACCGGCAACACGCTGAATTTGAGTCATCCGCGCGTGCTGCAAATGGTTACCGACTCCCTGCGCTACTGGGCGACGGAAATGCAGGTCGACGGCTTCCGCTTTGATTTGGCAACTATTCTTGGCCGCGAAAGTTACGGTTTCGACGAGGGCTGCGGCTTCCTCGACACCTGCCGTCAGGACCCGATCTTAAGCCAGTGTAAACTGATCGCCGAGCCTTGGGACTGCGGTCCGGGCGGCTATCAGGTTGGCGGCTTCCCGCCGGGTTGGGTCGAATGGAACGATAAATTCCGCGATTCGGTGCGTCAATTCTGGCGCGGCGACGAAGGCCAGCTGGCAGAGTTCACCACCCGCCTTTCCGGTTCGGCCGATATTTTCAACCATCGTGGCCGTAAACCTTATGCCTCGGTCAACTTTATTACCGCCCACGACGGCTTCACCCTGAATGATTTGGTCTCTTATCAGGACAAGCACAATGAGGAAAACGGCGAAGACGGCAATGATGGCACCGACAACAATATTTCGGCCAACTATGGCGTTGAAGGTGAAACTGAAGACCCGGAAATCAACGAGTTGCGCCTGCGACAAATGCGCAACATGCTTGCATCGCTGTTCTTTGCCCAAGGCACGCCAATGCTGCTGGCAGGCGACGAATTTGCGCGAACGCAAAACGGCAACAATAATGCCTACTGTCAGGATACGCCGATCGCGTGGGTAAATTGGGAGATTGAAGAGCGCGGCAGGCAGATGATTTTGTTCACTTATCGCCTAATTGCCTTACGTAAGCGCTTCCCGATTCTGCATCGCGGTCGTTTCCTGACGGGGAAAGTGCATGAAAAGCTCGACGTCAAAGATGTCAGCTGGTTTATGCCGAACGGCGACGAGATGACCGAAGAGGCCTGGGGCGACGCGCATGCCAAATGTATCGGTATGCTGCTCGACGGGCGCGCGCAGCCAACGGGTTTGATTCGCTACGGCTCATTGAGCACCGTGTTAATTCTATTTAACGCGGCCCATGAAGACGTGGTGTTCTCACTGCCATCGGTGGCGCACGGTGAAAGCTGGCGGCACATTATGGACACCTTCCAGCCAGACGACATCAACGAGCATCACGTTGATTTTGGGTCGGAATATACCGTTCGTTCGCGCACTACCGTGCTGTTCGAGCTGATCAGCCACAAAAAATAATCGTTTGGCTAAATCTCTCAAAGCGCCTTTTCAGGGCGCTTTTTTTTATGTCTGAACCCTAAAGATTGCCGTGCATCAGCCAGGCTTTGAGTCCGAGCGCATCGTGATAATGCGAATAACGGTGCGGCCCGCCGGCGATCACCATCAGTACGTCCTGCCCTTTTAGCTTGGTATAAACAATCAGGCAGTGTCCGGCCTGATCGGTAAAGCCGGTCTTCTGCAACACGATATTCCAGGTTTTATTGTTGATTAAGCCGTCTGAACTGCGATAAACCAGCTGCCCGCGACCGGGATGCACCACATAACGTTTATCGGTCGAAAGCTGGCGGATAAGCGCGTAGCGATAGGCGTGCTTGGCCATAATCGCCAAATCGTGCGCCGAGGCGGTATTGCGCGGCGTGAGGCCGGTGGCATCGTAAAAATGGGTGTGGCGCATGCCGTAAGCTCGCGCCTTACGATTCATCTGGCGAATAAATGCCTTGCGGCCGCCCGGATAATAACGACTTAGCGCCGCCGCCGCTCTGTTCTCTGACGACATCAGCGCGATGTGCAGCATATCTTTTCGCGATAGCGTCGAGCCGATAGTCAGCCGCGAATGGGTATTCTTCAGCAGGTCGCGATCGGCGCTGGTGACGGTAATCTTCTGTTTAAGCGACTGTTTGCTGTCGAGCACCACCATCGCCATCATCAGCTTGGTGAGTGACGCCATCGGATAGGCCCGCGCCGTGTTTTTCTGATACAGCACGCGGCCATTTGAGGCATTCATGACCAAAATCGAACGCGACAGCATGCGTGGATAAACCTTTGCCATTACGTTGGTTGAGAAAACGGTAAACAGCAGCATCAACATGATAAACAGCGGACGAGGAAATAATGTTCTAGCGCGGGAGAAAAATGACATGACAACCATAATACGTTTAAAAATGAATGGATGACTTCAACAATCTTGAGACCAAACAGCCGCTTCCTGAAGACAAGGGCGGAGAAAAATGCCTGATTGTTCATCATAAAAGCACTCTCCAGAGAGCGAAGAGTGCCTAATTTGTTACAGCTTGCCTAAAGGTAAATTGTAAAAAAATCGTTGCAAACCTCTCTAATCGCGCCATAACGGCGTGGAGCAAACGCGTTTTAGGAAGGTTCTTAATCATTCTAAGGCGAGATTTAAAGGCGCCATGTAAAAACGGCAGTTCACGCCCATCTGTTTTCTCGCCTTTAAGGCTTTTCGCCCTTACGCAGGTAGGCTTTAAACTGCTGGGTCATATTGGTTTTGAACCCGTCGCCCTCTTTGGTGATTAAATAGACCGCCAAATGCTCTTTCTGGGCCAGCGCCAACGCTTTATCCGTGCCGAGCACCATTAGTCCGGTATCCCAGCCATCGGCTTCCAGCGCGGTTGGCGCAATGACCGTGGCAGAGACCAGTTTGTGGGTTATCGGACGCCCCGTCGCAGGGTCAATAATGTGAGAAAGTCTTTTACCATCAAGCTCATAGTAATTCCGATAACTGCCGGAGGTGCTGATGCCCATGCCTTGCAAATCGACAATCGCCTGCACCGCGTTCTCTTTATCGGTAGGTTTTTGAATCGCTACCTGCCACGGTTTGCCTGCCGGATTTTTGCCCCTCGATACAACGGCACCGCCAACAGAAACCAGATAATCGCTGATGCCATTGCCTTCAACCAGCCGCGCCAGATGATCGGTGGCGTAACCTTCGCCCACGGTTGAAAGGTCAACGTATAAGCCAGGCAAATCCTTCTGTAGATATTGGCCGTCAGACTGCTGGATTACCTTGAGGTGCTGTAATCCTACTTCGGCCTTCGCGCTGTCGATTTGCGCCTGCGTCGGCATTTTTACCGGCTCTTTATTGGGTCCGAATCCCCAGAGATTGACCAGCGGACCCACGGTAATATCCATTGCGCCAGCGGTTTTCTGGCCGATACGCAGCGAGGTGACGATGGCGTCGGCCATGCCGCTGCTGATCGGCTGCGGAACAGTGCCGTTATATTGATTAAAACGGGACAGCACAGAATCGTCTTTATAGGTCGAAAGCTGGTGGTCATCTTCGGCAAGCTGCGCCTCTATTTGCCGACGCAGCTCGGGCTCGCGGCTTTTATCCAGCCCAACGACGCTCACCCGATAAAAGGTGCCCATCGTTTTACCGGAAATAACCGTGGCGGACGCCTCGTCGGCAGTTGGCCCGCAGGCAGAGAGCAGCAATCCGCTGCCTAACAGCAGCGTGACCGAGAGAAGATGACGATTAAAAAACATGAAAACTCACTTAGCTAGCGCGATAAAGGTCATACCCAACATCCAAAAGTCATTGCGATGGCTAAAAAATTAATCCAATGCGCCATCAGCAATGTTCAGGGAGGCAAGAGTATACAGATCAACGTAAACAGGGCGTTAACGATGCAGGGCTTATCGCGAATTTTAAGGTTTTCATACTGGCTATTGAGCTAACGATTAAAATAGTCACCTTGAGTTGATAAGAGGATTATTTGCTGCGCTTGGCGTGGCGCTCCCAGTTTTCCTGCTTGGCCGCCGCAGATTTTTTCAAGACGATGTAACAGGCGCCCGCCCCACCGTCTTTACCCTGCGCCACGCAAAATGCCTGCACTTCATCGAGCTGTTTTAACCACTTTGCCACGTAGCTGCGCACAATATTGGCGTGGCTCTGGTTATGGCGGCCACGTCCGTGTACCACCAGCAGCGTGCGCAGATTTTGCGCTTCAGCCTGTAAAAAGAAGCTGAAAAGCTCTTGTCGACAGGTTTCTACAGGCTTACGCAGCAGGTTCAGGCTGGCTTCAAGCGGATATTTGCCGTGACGAAGCTTGTCCAAAACGCCTTGCTGCACGCCGTCATGCTTATATTCCAGCGGCTCTGCGCAGTCGATCACCTCGAGGAAACCGGTAGTGAAAATATTTTCAGATTCGGTGAGTTCCGGCCCGTGTATTTTGGCGGATTTTTGGTGATTCTTGAGGTAAACCACCTGTTGGGTATCTGCGAGTTTTTGTACGCCGGCCATCTCCTGAAAGAAAAGAAAATCATCGTTTTCATCATCAATTTTCATTGTCTGTCTCCCGACGTCGCGGTCTGTTTTAATCTTTTCAAGGCCAGACTTTAAGATTGATTCAAGGCAAGCCCCAAGCCTGAGTGTACCCAAAAACACGCGGGCTGCAATATTCTGCCCTTTCCTTTATTGCGCCGTGTTCCTTTCACATTCGCGCTATGCCCCCTTCTTTGGTAAGCCATCAGATGGCCGCGCGAAAAAATAGGTCGCAGATTTAGGTATATACTTAAAAGCTGGAACAGAAACATGTCGACATTGTGAGCTTCTGTTTCCATTGATATTGGGGAGAAATGATGCCGTACCTTGAAGACAATCTGGTTGTATTCACTGACCTCGACGGTTCACTTCTGGACCACCATGATTACGGCTGGCAGCCCGCGCAGGCATGGCTCGATAGACTCAAGGCCGCCAAGGTGCCAGTCATTTTAACCACCAGCAAAACGGCGGCGGAGGTGGTTGAATTGCAGGCGAAGCTCCAGCTTGCCAATCAGCCGTTTATTGCCGAAAACGGCGCGCTGATCCGTCTTCCTGAGGGTTGGAACACGGAAAACGCCGAGAAATCGGGCCAGATTATCGGCGCGTCTTATCACGATATTCGCCGAATTCTGGTGAATTTACGCCAGCGTTTTGATTTTGAATTTCGCGGTTTTGGGGATGTTAGCCCGCAGCAGGTGATCGACTGGACCGGTTTGCCTTCGCATAACGCCGAGCTGGCGATGCAGCGCGAAGCCTCGGAGCCGATTATCTGGTTTGGCAACGATCTGGATTTTGCGCGTTTCGAAAAGTATCTGCATGAGGAGAAACTGGCCCTCACTCGCGGTGGCCGTTTCTGGCACGTCATGGGCGCGGATGCCGGAAAGGGTCAGGCGGTTAACTGGCTGCGCGAACAGTTTACGCAGCGCAGCGGCAAGCCGGTGATTACGTTGGGTCTTGGCGACGGTCCGAATGATATTGGCATGCTTAACGCCACCGATTTTGCCGTGGTCATTCGGGGAGTTCATGAACACCCCATGCAATTGGATAACGAAACGACGGTTTTCCGAACCCGGGACTATGGCCCAGAGGGCTGGAAGCAAGGATTGGATCACTTCATTAGTCTCTGACTTTTCTGAATAATTTATTATTACAAGAGCCGAGGTTCGTATGAGCGACTTTTATCAGGACGGTATCATTACCAATTTTCATAATCTGACCAAGAGAAAATTGGAAGAACTTGAGTACGATCTACAGGTGTTCTCCGGGCGTCGTTCAATGGGGCTTATTCTACCTTCGCTGTTTTCAGAACTTGAAGGCCCCGCGCTTTCCAAAATTGTCGATGAACTGACCAAAGTTCCGTATCTTGAAGAGATCGTTATCGGGCTTGACCGCGCCGATCGCGACCAGTTTCTGTTTGCCCGCGAATTCTTCTCGCGCCTGCCGCAGCGGCATCGCATTTTATGGAATGATGGCCCGCGACTCAAAGCGCTGGACGAAGAATTGAAGAAAGAGAATCTTTCACCGATGGAACCCGGCAAAGGCCGCAACGTCTGGTTCTGCGTGGGTTATACGCTTGCCTCGCGCCGTACCAGCGTGGTCGGCCTGCATGACTGTGACATTGTCACTTATACCCGTGAAATGCTGGCGCGTTTGATGTATCCGGTGGCGAATCCGAATTTCCATTACGATTTCTGTAAAGGCTATTACGCTCGTGTGGCCGACGGCAAGTTTAACGGTCGCGTAGGTCGCCTGCTGGTCTTCCCGTTGCTGAAATCGCTGCAAATTGTTTACGGTAATTCGGATTTTCTGGAATATCTGCGCAGCTTCCGTTATCCACTTTCAGGTGAATTTGCGATGCGTACGCAAGTGCTGAGCGACCTGCGAATTCCGAGCGACTGGGGTCTGGAAATCGGCGTGCTTTCGGAACTGCATCGTAATACGGCGACTAAACGTATCTGTCAGGTCGATATTGCCGATAACTATGACCACAAGCATCAGCCGATGTCTGAAGAGGATGCCAGCACGGGCTTGCAGCGCATGAGTATCGATATTACAAAAGCGCTGTATCGCAAAATGGCGATTTTAGGCGTGCCGATCACCGCCGAGTCGTTCCGCATTCTTAAAGCCACCTACTATCGCAACGCGCTGGATATGATTGACGGCTTTGAGCACGACGCGCGCATGAACGGCCTCAAGTTTGACCGTCACAGTGAAGAGTCGGCGGTAGAGCTATTTTCGGGTGCGATAATGGAGGCGGGATTAGCCTTTGTGGACACGCCAAGCGAAAAGCCGTTTATTCCAAGCTGGAGCCGAGTGCAATCTGCGTTTCCGGATATGCTGGAGCGTCTGCATGACGCCGTCGAAGAAGATAATAAAGGTAATGTTTAAGCTTTTCCGCCGCGTGCTTTTAAACAGTAAATGGCTTAATCAAGGCTAGCTTTTCTCTCTGCCCTACTGTTAATCCGAGACATCGCTATAATTTTAATGGCGATGTCTCTTAACATCCCGCCGCATTATTTCAGCAAGTCATTATCTTTTATAAGTAAGTTTATCTTATCGGATTTCAGCTGTAATCCCGGTGGGTCAATAACTACCATGAGGTATTTTACAGGACAAGTCTGTAATTAATTCTTTCAGGTCCGACCTCCAGCCTTAAAATGTAACATTAAAGTAACACTTGAGCGGCGGCGTTATAAACACTTGCCACAGACAAAAGAGAAACCAAAAGGTCAGCAGACTACATCCTTATGATTAGTATGCATTTTATTTACATCCTTTTAGGTAACACGCGTTTAACACGTTATTTAATCTTATAGCTCGGCGATTACCTGACTGTTTAGCTCGGTTATTTACCGCAATGCTTAATTTTGAATAAAAATATTTTTATTGGCTTTTTGCGCGTTAAATCACGCTCTTTTTCAATATTCTTACTTTCTTTAAAAAATATTTTTAATTAAAACCCCTTTAAAATCGTGGTTTTTAAGTAAATACCTCCTCTGGGACAGGACTTACTCTTATCACCCCCTGTAAAAGGTGGTAAAGTTGACGCATATCAATATTGCGAGAGCGAAACCTATGATCCCGGAAAAACGTATTATTCGGCGTATCCAATCTGGTGGTTGTGCAATCCACTGCCAGGACTGTAGCATTAGTCAGCTATGTATCCCCTTCACCCTTAATGCGCACGAACTCGACCAGCTCGATAACATTATCGAACGAAAAAAACCGATTCAAAAAGGGCAAACGTTATTCAAGGCGGGTGATGAACTTAAATCACTTTATGCCATTCGTTCCGGGACCATTAAAAGCTATACCATTACCGAACAGGGCGACGAGCAGATTACCGGTTTTCATTTAGCGGGTGACCTTGTCGGCTTTGACGCTATCTGTAATGTGAAGCACCCAAGCTTCGCGCAGGCACTTGAAACCTCAATGGTCTGCGAAATTCCATTCGAAACCGTTGATGATCTTTCCGGAAAAATGCCGAAACTGCGCCAGCAGATGATGCGTTTGATGAGCGGCGAGATTAAGGGCGATCAGGACATGATCCTGCTGTTGTCGAAGAAAAATGCCGAAGAGCGGCTGTCGGCGTTTATCTACAATCTGGCTCGCCGATTTGCCCAGCGTGGTTTCTCGCAGCGCGAATTCCGCCTGACCATGACCCGTGGAGATATCGGTAACTATCTTGGCCTGACCGTCGAAACCATCAGCCGTCTGCTGGGGCGATTCCAGAAATCCGGCATGCTGAGCGTGAAAGGTAAATACATTACGATTGAAGACTATAGCATGCTCGCCGTGCTGGCCGGACAGGCCATTCCCGAGCCTTCATAACCTCCCTCCTCATCGTCCCCGGAGCCGGATCCTTGCCAACTGGATAGTTATAATCTAGTTTATTGATCCGGTTCACTTTATCCCCCTGTCCTGTTTGTTCAACGTGGTTTATTCTATAAACAGGTGTTGGCTTTTTGCGCCCTCGCAAAAGACGGGGCCGAGTAAAGCCAATTCAGGCTTAGGCTTCTTTGGTTGTACCTTACTGGGTTTTGACATTGCTTGAGAACATGGCGCCGCGTGCGCTTTCAATCATCATTGTTTGTGCTTTCACTTAACTTGATGGTTCAGACAATAATAATGTTTAGGAGGCTACCTTGGCCAAGTATCAGAACCTTCTGGTCGCTATCGACCCAAATCAGGATGACCAGCCGGCCCTGCGCCGCGCGGTATATCTGGTTCAACGCAACGGCGGGAAGATTAAAGCCTTCCTTTCCATCTATGATTTTTCCTATGAAATGACCACCATGCTGTCGCCCGAAGAGCGCAGCGCGATGCGTCAGGGCGTGATTGCAGAACGCACGGCATGGATAGCGGAACAGTGCCACTATTACGTCGAAGCGGGCATCCCTATCGATATAAAAGTGGTGTGGAACAACAAGCCTTTCGAAGCGATAATCCAGGAAGTGTTGAACGGTCAGCATGATTTGCTTTTGAAAATGACCCACCAGCACGACCGTCTCGAGTCGGTAATTTTTACCCCAACCGACTGGAATCTATTGAGAAAATGCCCTTGCCCAGTCTGGATGGTTAAAGATCAGCCTTGGCCTGAAGGCGGCAAAGCGGTGGTGGCGGTGAATCTGTCGAGCGAAGAGCCCTATCACGACCCGTTAAACATCAAGCTGGTTAAAGAGAGCATCGAGCTGGCTTCGCACGTTAACCAAACGGAAGTGCATTTAGTGGGTGCGTACCCTGTTACGCCGATTAATATCGCTATCGAACTGCCCGATTTTGATCCGAGCGTTTACAACGATGCCATTCGCGGTCAGCATTTGATTGCCATGAAAGCGTTACGCCAGAAGTTCCAGCTCGACGAGAAATACACTCACGTTGAAAAAGGCTTACCGGAAGAGGTCATCCCGGACCTGGCTGAGCATCTACAGGCGGGCGTCGTGGTGTTAGGCGCGATTGGTCGCACGGGCCTTTCAGCGGCTTTCCTCGGCAATACCACCGAGCAGGTTATCGACCATTTGAAATGCGATTTACTGGCGATTAAACCCGACGATTTTGTCTGTCCGATTGCTATCGACACCAGCGGCGAAAATGCAGCCGCGCAGGACGTCGATAAAGTTTGACCTGCACTGCCTTAACCAGAAAGTTAAACCAAAAAACGCCCAATATTTTGCTATTGGGCGTTTTCTTTTTACTGCTCTTCGAAAATAACGAAGATAGCGGCAAAAATTTGGTGAAATCGTTTAGCGTTTTACTCGATTAGTGACGCCTAATCAGATTGGGCCTTTGACCGGGGGTACGGCGGCATCAATTTGTTCCTGCTGAGCACCTGAACCCGGGCGTGCATTGCCTAAAATTGGCTCCTGACCCAAAATATCGGGCTGCTCTTTGGCGGTAAACTGGCCTTTACCATCAAATGCCGGGCCTTCACACCAACGCCCTTTCGGCAATGGCTTGTCCAGCGAGGTGTTCAGGCAATAATAGGAGTGCTCCAGCGCTTCGTTTTCCTGCGGGAAACTGTTTGGAATGGGCAGTGACGAATTCAGGCCGCCCATCTCTTCAATCACGCCTAACCACTGCTGCTGGTGCATGGTATCGCGGGCAATCAGGAAGGAGAGAAACTCCTTCATTCCCTTATCTTCCGTCAGATTATAAAGACGCGTTGCAAGAACGCGGCCGGTAGCCTCTGCGGTGACGTTAGCCAGCATGTCCGCCGCCACGTTGCCCGATGCATAAATATGACTCATATCGAAAGGCACGCCGTTGGCGTTGACAGGTAGCGCGGCCAAGCCGGAAGAGAGCACGTGGCGCGGATTCATGCCGCCCAAAATCGCATTGACGACCGGATCTTTCGCCGACTCTTCCTGATAGGAAAGCGGCGCGCCATCAAGGTTCAACGCTACCGCGTAGCCGAGCATCTCAATGTGGCTCAGCTCTTCGGTGGCGGTCGAAATCAGCAGGTCTTTGATTCGCGCATCGCCTCGCGCTCCCATTGCCTGAAAGAAATATTGCATCGCGACGCGGATTTCTCCTTCGACTCCGCCAATAGCCTGCTGTAAAAGCATGGCGAATTCCGGATCGGGTTTCTCGACACGTACAGGAAATTGCAGTTTGGATGAATGATGGAACATGGCTTTCTCCTTCCCAGTAGTTGCAGCAGTCATTGTCCAGGGGTTGCATCAATAGTTGCAGTCGAACTGCATAAAAAAGCCTAGATTCGGGATGTACAAAAATAAAACGGCGCGACCAAAATTAAGCCAAATTAAGATAATTCTGGGGCGAGTGTCGAGGCGATTGATGCAGGTTTACAGGGGGAATAAAGCAATAAAAAATGCACCCTGACTTGCTGAGCGTTCAGCTTTTGGGGTGCATTCAAGTTGTTCAGACTTTTATAAATTAAGCGCCTTTACAACGTTTACAGCGCGCGCAAGATACCTTCTACGCTTTCTTTGGCATCGCCAAACAGCATTTGGGTATTATCCTTGAAGAACAATGGGTTCTGCACGCCGGCATAGCCCGTGCTCATTGAACGTTTGAACACGATAACGTTCTGCGCTTTCCACACTTCCAGCACCGGCATACCGGCGATTGGACTGCGCGGATCTTCCTGCGCGGCCGGGTTAACGGTGTCATTGGCACCAATAACCAGCACCACGTCGGTGTCGCTGAAGTCGTCGTTGATTTCGTCCATTTCAAGCACGATGTCGTAAGGCACTTTCGCCTCGGCCAGCAGCACGTTCATGTGGCCCGGCAAACGTCCGGCAACCGGATGAATACCGAAACGCACTTTGATGCCCTTGGCACGCAGACGCGCGGTGATGTCTTGAACCGGATACTGCGCCTGCGCCACCGCCATGCCGTAGCCCGGCGTGATGATGACAGAGCTGGCGTTTTTCAGCATGTCGGCCACGTCTTCTGCGTTGACTTCGCGGTATTCGCCCATCTCTTCACCTTCGCCGGTGGAAGAGCTGTCGGTACCGAAACCGCCGGCAATCACGCTGATAAACGAACGGTTCATCGCTTTACACATGATGTAAGAGAGAATCGCACCCGATGAACCCACCAGCGCACCGGTAACAATCAGCAGGTCGTTGGAGAGCATAAAGCCCGCCGCCGCCGCTGCCCAACCGGAGTAGGAGTTCAGCATTGACACCACGACCGGCATGTCTGCGCCACCAATCGACGACACCAAATGCCAGCCGAAAGCCAGAGCAATAAGGGTCATGATGATCAGGGCAAAGACCTGCGTGCCGGTGCTTTCAGCGCGGACAAACACAATCAGCAGCAGCAGAGAAACCACCAGCGCCGCAAGATTCAGCTTGTGACGGTGCGGCAGAGCCAGCGGCTTGGACGAGAAAATCCCGCGCAGTTTGCCGTAGGCCACGATAGAACCGGTGAAGGTTACCGCGCCGATAAAGATGCCGAGAAACACTTCGGTCAGATGGATATTTTCCATCACGCCGACCATTGGCACGCTGCCGCTGTCCAGATAGCTGTTGAAGCCAACCAGAACCGCAGCAAGGCCAACGAAGCTGTGCAGAATCGCCACCAGCTCCGGCATTTGGGTCATTTCAACTTTGCGCGCCAGATAGACGCCGATAGCGCCGCCGACGATCATGGCGAAAATAATCCAGCCAACGTGACCCGAGTCAGGACCGAGAATGGTAACGATTAACGCAATCGCCATGCCGGTGATGCCAAAAATATTCCCCTGCTTGGACGTCTCGTGCTTCGAGAGTCCCGCAAGGCTGAAAATAAACAGAATAGCGGCAACGATGTATGCAGCTGTAACTAAACCTCCAGACATGGTCTACCCCTTAATTCTTACGGAACATTTTCAGCATGCGCTGAGTGACGGTAAATCCGCCAAAAATATTGATACTGGCAATCAGCACCGCGACAAAGCTGAGGAAACTGACCCAGCCGCCGTGACCGATTTGCAGCAGCGCGCCGACCACGATAATGCCGGAAATGGCATTGGTGACCGCCATCAGTGGCGTGTGCAGCGCGTGGCTGACGTTCCAGACCACGTAGTAACCCACCACGCAGGAGAGCGCGAACACGGTAAAGTGTGACAGGAACTCTTTCGGCGCCACGTCGGCCAGCCAGCCAAACAGCACGATGGCAATCGCCATAATGATATATTTGGTCCACGGCGAGGCAGGCTTGGCTTCTTCTTTGGCGATGGGCGCAGCGGCTTTCGCGGCCTGCGGCTGGGCAGAAACCTGAATTGGCGGAGCTGGCCAGGTAACTTCACCGGTTTTAACCACGGTTACGCCACGCACGACGGTATCTTCGAAATCAATCTCGATTTCACCGTTTTTCTCTTTGCAGAGCAATTTCAGCAGGTTAACCAGGTTGGTGCCGTAAAGCTGGGAAGACTGCGTCGGCAGACGGCTTGGCAAGTCGGTATAACCGATGATCTTCACGCCGTTTGGCGTCACGGTGATCGCGTCAGCGACGGTCAGCTCACAGTTGCCGCCGGTTTGCGCCGCGAGGTCAACGATGACGCTGCCCGGTTTCATCGACTCAACCATTTCGCGGGTGATCAGTTTTGGTGCTGGACGGCCTGGGATAAGCGCGGTGGTGACAATAATGTCGACCTCTTCTGCCTGCGCGGCAAACAGCGCCATCTCGGCCTTGATAAAGGCTTCGGACATCACTTTTGCATAGCCGTCGCCGCTGCCGGCTTCTTCTTCGAAGTCCAGCTCGAGGAACTCGGCGCCCATGCTCTGAACCTGTTCCTTCACTTCTGGACGGGTATCGAAAGCGCGAACGATTGCGCCAAGGCTGCCAGCCGCGCCGATAGCGGCCAAACCGGCAACGCCTGCGCCGATAATCATCACTTTGGCCGGTGGCACTTTGCCTGCGGCGGTGATTTGGCCGGTAAAGAAGCGGCCGAATTCGTGGGCGGCTTCAACAATCGCGCGATAACCGGCGATGTTGGCCATGGAGCTCAGGGCGTCCATTGACTGCGCGCGTGAAATACGCGGCACGGAATCCATCGCCAAGGCAGTCACGCCGCGCTCGGCCAGCTTTTGAATCAGCTCGGGATTTTGTGCTGGCCAGATAAAGCTCACCAGCGTGGATCCGGCCTGTAATTTGTTGATTTCATCGTCAAGCGGTGCATTGACCTTCAGCACGATGTCGGCGTGCCATACGGCATCGCCCGCTTCGACCGTTGCTCCAGCCGCTTCAAAGGCTGCATCGTCAAAGCTGGCCAGTTTACCTGCGCCCTGCTCTATGGCGACTGTAAAGCCGAGTTTCAGCAGTTGTTCCACCGTTTTCGGTGTTGCTGCAACGCGGGCTTCATTGGTCAACCGTTCTCTTGGTATACCAATACGCATAATTATTCCCTTCACCCTTTTATTTGACGACCGAGGTCATCGTTGTAGATACAAAAGTTTAAAACCTACCGATTTGATAAAATTTGAAAACTCGCCGCCTTTTTATCACCGACATGCTGACTAAATTTTCAGGCGGGCTATAACCTACTGAATATCGGGTTAATATGCTAGGCGCAATCCGTATTAATGAGAATTAAATCACCCTTAAAATGGCATAAGGCTCAATTGCGCTGCCAACCGCCCATATTGCCCCATTATTTCACTCTAAAAGCGGGTTAATTCGGGATCAATCACTCTGCTAAATTATCGAAAGAAGGCGATTTGGCGGGCCTAAAAGTGATAAAAATGTAAATTATTAACATATTATTCACTTATCAAGGCGATACCTGAACTTGTAGGGATTAAATATTGAGATTGGTACCTATTAGTGGTTAAAACAGCGCGTGAAGCAGTAACAAAATTACTCAAGCACTCGCCATTATTACATGCAATAATCGAGCGCTAATCTGTTACACATCAATAATTCAGCAAGTTTGAACATTACTGCGCAAGGTGAAAGGATTTTTTATGAAGCAGACGAAAACGATCATCGCATCGGCCGTTGTTTTATTAGTCTCGCAATTCTCTTTTTTGTCTGTTGCCCATGCAGCGGAAGAAATCAGTCCCGAGAAAGCAGCCGCCCTTAAGCCCTTTGATCGCATTGCATTTACTGGTCGTTTTAACAATCTTGGCGATGCCTCAGACGAAGCATCCAAACGTGCCGACCAACTCGGCGCTGACTACTTCTATATTCTAGACACCAACAGCCTTTCCGACAGCGGAAACTGGCGCGTGGTGGCCGACGTGTATCATAAAGATGCACCAAAAGTCTCCGACAAGCCGAAAGCCCAAACTGTTAACGGCATCAGTGGCATTAAACAGCTGCCGAAAACCGAAGCTTATCAGCTCGAGCCTTATGACACGGTCACCGTGAGCGGCCTGTTCCACAGCCAGCCCGATGTGCTTGAAGCGATTGGCAAAGCGGCAAAAGAGAAAGGCGCCTACGCCTTCTTTATTGTACGTCAAATCGACGCCAACAACGGCGGCAACCAGTACGTTACGGCCTTTATTTACAAGAAAGACGCGCCGAAACGTGTCACCCAGAGTCCTGATGCTATTCCTGCCGATTCCGATGCAGGCCGTGCAGCACTGGCCGCCGGTGGCGCAGCAGCTAAACGCGTTGAGATCCCGGGCGTAGCCTCTTCAGACAGCCCGAGCCGCAAGGTGGGTAATTTCTTCGAAACCCAATCTTCTACCGGCAAGCGTTATTCTGTTACCACGCCAGACGGCAAGAAAATTGAAGAAGTGAACAACGTCACCGCCGCGCAGATGACGCCGTTTGATACCGTGACCTTCACCGGCCACTTCAACAGCATCACCGACGTATCGGAAGAAGTAGCGAAACGCGCTGCCGACCGAGGCGCCAAGTTCTATCACGTCACGCGCCAGTGGCAGAACAAAAGCGGCGGTAACCTTACCGTTACGGCTGACCTGTTTAAATAAAGTCTGTGATTATCGCTGCGCTTTTGATTCGAAAGCGCAGCGAATAAAAGACAAAGGGCTGATTCGATATCAGCCCTTTTTGCTTTATTAGTCTATTAATAAATAAACAAAATAAATAGCTAACCGAACGTTCTGATCACTCCTCGTCTTCGATAGATGAAAGCAAAGCGTTCTGAATAATCCGCTGGGCCTTCATCGCGTCCTGCTGCGCCTGCGCGGCTTGAAGCGCGGAGATATCCAGCTTGTCGAGCGCACGGTAAATATGTTTCAAGAAGCGAATGGAAAGCTGCGCGGCTTCGATATTATTTTCGCGGAACGGGAACTGATCGAGTTGCCACACGCCGTCCCAATTGTTGATTTTCAGCACGTAGAAGAATTCGAAAATCTCCGTCATGTGAACAGTGCCGACCACTAAATCGTCGTCCCAGCTGCGCAGGTTGTCATTAACGTCCATGCCGAACAGACGTCCGCGATCGATAATCAGCTGCGCAGAGTCGGCTGGCGATTCGCCGCCAAACAGCGCGTGACCGAAATCGAGCAGCACGCCGACGTTATCCAGCCCAATATCGTCGATACCCAGCAAGGTGCGCGCCGCCGAATCCCACGTCATTTTCACTCGCGGTTCGCGCGGCTTGTATTCGATAGCGAATTTAACGTCGGGGTTTGCCGCCGCCAGATCCCGCATGCCGTCTACCGCCAGCTTCCATAGCTGCTTGTGATCAACCTGGAACGGATAGTCCCAGCCGTCCTGACCCGGCCAGATTTTGACATAGCTGGCCCCCAGCTCGCGCACCACGTCAGCGGCTTCATTCATCAGCGCTATCGCCTCGGCGCGCACTTCAGGATCGGGATGGGTAAATGCGCCGCGCGACCATTTGCGCAGATAAATTTCAGGGGTAATGCCGATGGCTTTAAGACCCGCATCTTCCAGCGCCGCCTTAACCTGATCCAGCGTCACGCCCGGCGAAAAGGGATAAGGAATATCGACATACGACAGGTCACCGACCTTTTTAGCTTCCTGAATCTGTTCAATCGTGCTTAACGCCGGGCCGTAGCCGTCCACGGCATAGCGGTCGATATAGTTGGCAAAATGCCAGAGACCTGCGCCAAACTTTGGGTAGTTGTAGGTAGTCATGAGGGTCAATCTCCATCTTCGACGTCTTGGTTAAATTCACACAGCAGCCGCTGCACTTGATTTATTAGCTCTTTTTTATTAACTCTTTTTTATTAACTAAATGCCGCCGCCGTCACGGCTTGTTGCCGGTTTGCAGAGTCGAAGCGCGTGCTGCACCAAGCTGGCGGCGTCGATGCTGTGACGGGCGCGGGTCGAGGCGCGATCGCCAGCAATAGCGTATTCGCCGTCGCCGATGCCCAAACGCAACAATGGAATGCCGCAGCCGCCTTCGGCCAACACTTCGGCCACCAAACTGCCTACGCCGCCGTTAATGTTGTGCTCTTCAACGCTGATAACCGACGGATAATTCTTAAGAATTTGCAATAACTGCTGGGTGTCGCACGGACGAATCGAAGGGATTGAAATTACCCCCGCCGACACGCCCTGCTGTTCCAGCTCGGCGGCAGCGTCGACTGCTTCGTGTACCGTCGACCCCATCGCCACCAGCGCGATATCCGTGCCCTCGCGCAAAACGTCAATCGCACCGGGAATAAATCTATAGTGCTCGTCGTGCAGCTGGGGCAGCGCTTTGCCGTCGAGCCGAATATAGACCGGACCTTTATAATCCAATGCGTAATCAATAATTTGCAGGCACTCTTCCGGACTGGAAGGCGCAAAGATCTGGATATTGCCGAAGCCGCGCATGATGGCGATATCGTCGATGCTGTGGTGAGTACTGGCGAGCGGGCCGTAGCTGGTGCCTGCGTTAAGGCCAAACAGCTTGACGTTGGTGTTGTTGTAACAAACGTCCACTTTGACCTGCTCGTTGGCGCGCGAAATTAGAAACGGCGCGGCGTTGCAGGTGACGGCGATTTTACCGCCGATAGCCAGCCCCGCCGCCGTGCCGACCATCGTCTGTTCGGCGATACCCACGTTGACCAAGCGGCCAGGAAACGCCTTGATAAACGGCGATATTTTGGCCGTAGAGGTCGAGTCTGCCACCACTGGAACAACGTCTAGCCCGCGTTTTACCGCCGCGATCAGCGCGTCGACCATCACGGTCGCAAGATGTTGTGCATTACTCATCTTTCAGCTCCTCTAACGCCAACGTAATTTCGTCGCCGATTGGCACCCGATGATGCCATTCCGCCTTGCTCTGGATAAACGAGATGCCAAAGCCTTTCTCGGTATTGGCGATAATCACGTTGGGCTTGCCGTTGGCGGGGAGATTTTCCAGCGTGTCGACCACCGACTGCATGTCGTTGCCGGCACATTCCGTGACGTTGAGGCCAAACGCACGCCATTTTTCCGCCAGCGGATCGGTATTCATGATTTCGCTGGTGGCACCGGCCAGCTGTAATTTGTTCTTGTCATTGATAATAATCAGGTTATCGAGCCCGTAATGCGCGGCCACCAGCGCGGCCTCCCAATTACTGCCTTCGGCAAGTTCACCATCACCCGTCACCACAAAAACCTTGCGCGCGCTGGCATCTTTCTTCGCCGCAATCGCAATCCCTACCGCGACCGGCAAACCGTGCCCCAGCGCGCCGGTATTTAATTCAACGCCGGGCGTTTTATGTTTCACCGGATGGCCGGGCAGATGCGAATCGGCGTGTTGATAGGTCGGCAGCCACTCCTCCGGGAAATATCCGGCTTCGGCCAACACGCAGTAATAGCCGCCCACCGCGTGACCTTTGGACTGAATATAGATGTCGCGAGTGCTCTCTTCGGTGCGCTCGGGCGCGCAATTTAACAATCTAAAATAGAGCGCCGTGAGGATCTCGACCTGTGACAGGTCCGCTCCCGTATGTCCGCCTGCCGGACTGTTGGCGTTTAATAAAATGATACGGCGACGAATGGCCCGCGCCTTGGCTTGTAGCTGTTCGACGGTCAGATTGAACGGATTCATCTTGCCACCTCTGCAAATGTTGTCGCGATGAATAGCCGGGTTCCGTGGTTCAACATCTTTAATGAACGAAACCAGGCTATGAATTTACATTGAATTGAGAATTTAAATCAGCGCATGAATTTAAATCCAGCCATGAATAATTATTCAAGTTAGGTAAAAAAAACCCAGCCTTAGCCGGGTTGGCTGCCTTCTCCTGCGTCAATCACCGCTTTTTGCGCGACTACGGCGGCTTTCTGCTGCATACGGTTCTGCATCTGATCGATAATTACCGCGATGATAATGACCACGCCTTTGATAACCATCTGCCAGAATTCGCTCACGCCCATCATGATCAGGCCGTCGGCCAGAAAACCGATGACAAAGGCGCCGACCAGCGTGCCGAGAATGGTGCCGCGTCCGCCAGCCAACGAGGTACCGCCCAAAACCACCGCCGCAATAGCGTTCATTTCAAACGAGGTGCCGTTGGCCGGATGGCTCGCCACTAGCTGTGACGAGACCACAATGCCCGCAATCGCCGCACAAAAACCTGACAGTGAATAGACCAGAATTTTTATGCGTTTCACCCGCACGCCCGAAAGTTCAGCCGCGCGTTCATTGTCGCCAATCGCATAGACCTGACGACCAAACGGCAGGCGGCGCGCGATATAGGCGATGACCAGCGCGAGGACGATCATCATCCAGATGGCGTAAGGCAGCCCCAGAAAGTTTCCGGCACCGATTTTGTCAAAACCGGTGTTGCCAAGCTGCGGATTTCCCTGCAAAGCCGGGAAGGTTTCTCCGCCGGAGGTCAGCATCGCCGCGCCGCGCAAAATGTACATGGTGCCCAGCGTGCAGATAAACGGCGCGACGTTATAACGAGTGATAATCCAGCCGTTCGCCGCGCCGATAATCGCGCCGACCAGCAGCACAAACGGCACGATAACCCAGACGGTCGGGAAAATCGCAATGCCAAACATCGGCAGTACGATGCCCTTGGTGATCAACCAACCCGCAATCATGCCGCACAGCCCCAGCGTCGCACCGATTGAGAGATCGATACCCGCCGTGATGATAACGAAAGTGATACCCAGCGCCAGAAAGGCGTTAATGGCGATGTGTTTCACCATAATCACCAGACTGCCGACGGCGAGAAAATCGGGAACGGTAATGGCAAAAAAGCCGACAATCAGAAACAGCGCAATAAAGGTACGCAGTTTTAACAGCAGCAGGATCAGGCTCTCCCGCGAGTTAAAAGGTTTGAGCGCAGGCGCAGTCAACGCCACTCCAGGACTATTTTTCATATCAGAACCCCTGTGCACTTGCTTTCACCAGCGCCGACTCTTCCGCCGCCGCCCGAGGAATATCGGCGGTCAGCTTGCCGCCGGACATCACCAAAATACGGTCCGAAACCGCCATAATCTCTTTCAAATCTGAGGTGGAAAAGAGGATGGCAATGCCCTGTTCCGATAAATTGACCATCATTCGAAAAACATCGGCTTTCGCGCCGACATCAATTCCCCGGCTCGGCTCATCCAGTAACAGCAGCCTTGGATTAGTCAGCAGCGAGCGGCCAATTACCACCTTCTGCTGATTACCGCCGCTCAGCGCGTTAATGGTGACTTCCGGCGATGAGACTTTGATCGACAGATTGCTCACCGTGTTATCGACCACTTTCTGCTCCTGCTGGCGTGAAATAGCGAAACGATGATCCAGACGCTGCCACAGGCTGGCGATGGTCAGATTACTGGCAACGGATGAAACCGGAAAAATACCGGAACGTTTTCGATCTTCGGGTACCAGACTCATGCCCATGCGGATGCGATCGGCAGTCGAAAGTCGCTGCGGCACCGGTTTACTATCGAGCCACAGCTTGCCGAGATAGTTACGCTGAGTGCCGAGTAAACATTCAAAAAGTTCGGTTCGTCCTGCGCCCATCAGGCCATAAATGCCGACAATTTCTCCGGCACGCACGTTAAACGAGACGTTTTCAACCAGCGTATTGCCCGACGGGCCGACACAGGTAATCCCTTCCGCTTCCAGCACCGCCGCGCCAAATTGGCGATCGGGATGCAAAAAACTGCTGACGGGATCGCTGCCGAGCATTTCGCGCACAATCCACGGCACGTCGATATCACTGACCTGCGCTTCGGCCTGAAAACGCCCGTCGCGCAGGATGGTAATCACGTCGCCTATCGTCATCAGCTCCTCCAGCCGATGCGAGATATAGATGATGGTCACGCCCTGACGCGTCAGCTCGCGGATGACGCGAAACAGAATTTCGACCTCTGTTTTGCTTAACGCCGAGGTAGGTTCGTCGAGGATTAAAATATCGGTGTCTTCGGCCAGCGCCTTGGCAATTTCCACCAGCTGCTGCTGCCCAACCTTAAGATTGGCGACCAGCTCGCGCGGCGAAATGACCTGATCCAGCCGTTTCATCAGCTCAGCGGTGCGCGCCTCCTGCGTTTTTTCATCGATAGGCTTCAAACCCTTCTGTAGCTCGCGGCCCAGAAAAATATTCTCCGCCACCGAAAGATTCTCAAACAGGTTCAGCTCCTGATGCACCATGCCGATACCGAGTTTGGCGGCGGCGCGGGTGCTGTCGAGCTGGACCTGCACGCCGTTAAGCCAAATCTCTCCGCTGGTCGGTTGCTGAACGCCCGCCAGAATTTTCATCAGCGTTGACTTACCCGCGCCGTTTTCACCGATGATCACGTTAACCTTGCCGCGCCAGACGTTATAGCTGACCTTATCCAGCGCCAGCGTGCCTGGAAACAGCATCGACACGGCGCGGGTTTGCAGAATAATCGGATCGGGCTGGCTCATTAAGGCTGCTCCTGTTTTAGCGTCACGGCTACCACGTCCTGCACCTGATTCGGTAGCATGCTCACCGCCAACACCAGTTGCACCGGTTTGCCGACCCAGCCGTTATCTACCGTCGGCAGCTGTTTCACCGCGTGTCGGTTTAAAGCCTTGGTCAACTGAGCAAACTGCACCTGATTGGTGAAGTCTTCAAATTTAAATCCGGCGGCGTCGCGGATGGCGTTGCTACGCATTACCGGCCCAATCATGACCGGCACGGATTCGCCGTTGATGGTGACGGTTAACACCCTTTCTCGTTCTTCTGGCGCACTCAATGCTGTGACCGTTCCACTGGCGCGAACGAAAACGCTTTCAGTGGTTCCGGCTTTCACTGTGCTGCTCTTGGTTTTCATATCCGCCCAGCTCAGGGCGTGTTCCTGAGAATTTTTCAGCACTTTGCTGTCCCAATTCTCTTCTGTAACCTGCTGCGGCGTCTGATTACTGAAACTGGCTTTGGCCAGCGGATCTTTCGGAATGATCGGCTGGCCGCTGCTATCCAGATCCACCACGGTGCAGCCACTCAGCAGCACCGCCGTGGTCAGTAAACCGGCGAACGAGAGTCTCGTCACCATCATCAACTCCTTGCTTTAATCACTTGGCGAGCTTGAGATAATTACCCATACCTAGATGTTTATAAGGAGTTAACTACTTGGCAAGATTAAAGTTTTTCAGTTTACTGGCGTTGCTGTCGTCGATTAACACGCAGTCCATCAGCTGTTTCTCACCTTTTTGCGCCTTGCCGTTGGTCAGGTAATAGTCGGCCTGCTCAATCGCCATTTGCGCCTGCGCCCAGCCCGGTTGCAGCACGGTCGCCTTGATATTGCTCTTGTTGATAATTGAATCACGGACATAATCGCTACCGTCGAAGCCGACCACGATCACGTTGGTTTTACCCGCCGCCTTAAGCGCCGCTTCTGCGCCGAGCGCCATGGTGTCGTTACCGGAAATCACGCCAACAATATTCGGATTCTTTTGCAAAATGGTTTCCATACGGCTGAAGGCTTCCGTTTGACTCCAGTTAGCACTTTGCTGGGCGACCATTTTCATATCGGAATAGTCATCGAGCACGTCGTGATAACCTTGCGAACGCACGCCGGAGTTAGTGTCGGACTCTTTGCCGAGCAGCTCGACGAACTCCCCTTTGCCGTTCAACAATTTGGCGAATTTCTCCGCGCCCAGCTGCGCGCCCTGATAGTTATTGGAGACGATTTGCGCTACCGCAATGCCGGTTTTGTTGATTTCGCGGTCAATCAGGAAAGTCGGGATCCCGGCATCTTTGGCTTTCTGCACCGGCCCTACCGTGGCGTCTGCGCCGGCATTATCCAGCACGATGGCTTTCGCTTTGCGACCGATCGCCGTTTCGATCAGCTGATTTTGCTTATTAACGTCGTCGTCATGCGAAGCCACCAGCGTGGTATAACCCAACGCCTTGGCCTTTTGTTCGGCACCTTCGGCTTCGGCTTTAAAGAACGGATTGTCGTGTGACGGGGTAATAATCACGATGAGCCCTTTTTCAGCCGCAAACGCGGAAGAAGAGAGAGCAAGAGAAGAAAGCAGCAGACCGGCAAGTAGGGTACGTTTCATTATTATCTCCACTGTGAATATATATTCAATTGTGATTCTTTATTCATCCACTATCATTTACAGAGTGGTCTTTGTCTAAACAAAGGTGATGAAAAATAGAACAGGATCACAACCTGTGGTGATTTTTACGCCAATCCGTGAGTGAGTTGTCATTTTCGGCGCCTTGCATAACAATAAGGACGCCCGTTAATGGAGGAATTATGTCAAAGCAGGACGAACAGCGTTTGATGGTGAAGATTGCCACGCTTTATTACACGGACGGCGTAAAGCAGTCCGACATTGCCAAAACCCTGCATCTCTCCCAGTCGTTTGTTTCACGTATGTTGATGCGCTGCGTAAACGAAGGCATGGTGAAAATCAGCGTGATCCCGCCGAGTAACATTTTTCCTGCTCTTGAAAACAGCCTTGAAAAAAAGTACGGCATTCAGCAGGCCGTGGTGGTCGACGTCGAAGACGAGGCAACGCCCGCGCAGATTCGTCAGGCTATCGGCTCTGCCGCCGCGCACTATATGGAAACGCGGATCCGCGCCAACGATTTAGTCGGCATCTCCTCCTGGAGCGGCACGATTCGGGCGATGGTCGATGCGCTGCACCCGAAAAGCGTAAAGGCGCGTGGCGTGATCCAACTGCTGGGTGGTGTGGGTTCAAACGGCAACGTGCAGGCAACAATTTTGACTCAAACGTTGGCCGCACACCTTGGTTGCCAGGCGTGGTTGCTGCCGGCGCAAAGTATCGAGCGTTCGGTCGATGAGCGACAAAGGCTGGAGAATAATCAGGATGTCGCTGAAGTTATGGGCAAATTTGCCGAGGTGGACGTGGCGATCGTCGGCATCGGCGAGCTTGAGCCGTCGCAGTTGCTGAAAAATTCGGGCAACTATTACGATGAGGCGATGCTGGAGATTCTGGCGGCGCGCGGCGCGGTAGGCGATATTTGCCTGCACTATTTCGATGCCAGCGGCAAACCGGTATTAAGCGCCGAAGAAGATCCCGTGATTGGCATGGAGCTGGCGCAGGCGCGAAACTGTCCGCAGGTGGTCGCGCTGGCGGGCGGCGTTGGTAAGGCCAATGCGATTCGCGGCGCGTTAATTGGTCAATATATCAACGTGTTAATCGTCGATTATCCAACTGCGCAGCTGTTGCTGAAAGAGTAAGGCAAGAAGAAGAGGAAAAAAAAGAGGAAGCGGCTGGCGGGGTAATGGCCCCGCAGCGTTAAATCAGTGGGTTGACGGCTGTTGTAGAATTTCAACCGCCAAATGCTCATCTTTTTGCAGCAAAGTGAGCGGATGTTTACACTCTTCTTGAATGGCAACCAGCTGCTGATCGGTTAATCCATAAGGCAAGTGAATATCTACGCTGTAAATATTTTGCTGCTGAGCCAGTTCAATCAGGCGGACGATATTAATCTCGTCACTCACCTGCGTTGATACTACCTGTAAAGCCAGCGCGTTTAAATTATCTTGTCTGGACTTTTCCTGGGTCGTGCGCGAACGCAACACCATGCCAAAAAATGGCAAAACCCCATAAATGGCATCGAGAAAACTCCATTGTTTTTTACACGATGCGGACAGGTATTCCATGTAATTGAAGGACGCTTTTTCACTGCGCACATCGGGTACCAGGCGACTATCAGCCATCTCCATTCCTCTCGGGGCCAGTGCTCCCCTCTAACATTCGTTAGAAAGACCTTTCTTGAAATGACCATGTTTTACAACGATAAACCTATTCATCGCGTCAAACATAATCCTCTATATAATGGCATAGCTTTATATAATGACATAGTTTATTGATGCTTTGCTAGCGAGTTCAACGGCCTAATGACGTCGACGCGAGCAGTACATTCAGGTAATTTAAACGACGACTTCCTGCGGTCATAGCGTTGCCGCCCCGCTCGCGCTATGCTGGACTCCGATTTTCACGTAAACAGCAAATCTATGAATAAAATCGTTTTTGTAGAAGATGACGCCGAGGTCGGTAAATTGATTGCCGCCTACCTCGGCAAGCACGACATCGACGTTCTGGTCGAACCGCGCGGCGACACGGCGCAGGCGAGAATTGCGCTCGAACAACCTGATTTGGTGCTGCTCGACATCATGCTGCCCGGCAAGGACGGCATGACGCTTTGCCGCGACCTGCGCCCCACTTTCGACGGCCCAATTGTGCTGCTGACTTCGCTCGACAGCGACATGAACCATATTCTGTCGCTGGAAATGGGCGCCAATGATTATATTTTAAAAACCACGCCGCCCGCCGTTTTACTGGCGCGGTTACGGCTACACCTGCGTCAGCGCCCCTCTTCAACGACGCCCGAAGGTGAGAAAACCAGTCAGCCGATTCAGAAAGGGAATGCGCTGCATTTCGGTAAACTGTGTATTGATCCGGTAAACCGTGACGTCACGCTCGGCGATGAGACGATTACACTGTCGACCTCCGATTTTGATTTGCTGTGGGAGTTGGCGACGCACGCTGGCCGCATTATGGATCGCGAAGCATTACTGCTAAATCTGCGCGGCGTCAGTTATGACGGCATGGATCGCAGCATCGACGTGGCGATTTCCCGCCTGCGCCGTAAACTTTACGACAACGCCCTCGAGCCGTTTCGCATCAAAACCGTGCGCAATAAAGGCTACCTTTTTGCTCCCAATGCCTGGGAGACGGCGAAGTAATGAGAAAACTTTTTGTGCAGTTTTTCCTGCTGCTGCTGGTCTGTTTTCTGGTGATGGCGATGCTGGTGGGGCTGGTCTACAAAGTTACCGCCGAACGCACGGGCCGTCAGTCGATGAACGACCTGATGAAAAGCTCGCTCTATTTGATGCGTAGCGAGCTGCGTGAAATTCCTATCCGCGACTGGAACAAGACGATCAGCACGCTGGAGCTGAATCTGTCGTTCAAACTTCATATCGAGCCGCTGGGTAAACGAAAGCTGAGTCCGGCGCTGGATGCTCAACTGCGTGACGGCGAAATCGTTGCTCTCGACAGCGAATACACCTTTATTCAACGCGTGCCGCGCAGCAATTACGTGCTGGTGGTCGGCCCAATCCCTTATCTATTTTACATGCACGAAATGCGGCTGCTCGACCTCGGGCTGTTGATATTTATCGGCTTATCGCTGGCGTTGCCCGTATTTCTCTGGATGCGACCGCACTGGCAAGACCTGCTGCGGCTCGAAAACTCGGCCCAGCGGTTGGGTAATGGCCATTTAGATGAGCGAATTAATTTTGATTCGACTTCGAGCTTAAATCGGCTTGGCATCGCCTTTAACCAGATGGCCGATAACATCAACACGCTGATTGCCAGTAAAAAGCAGCTGATTGACGGTATTGCCCACGAGCTGCGTACGCCGCTGGTGCGTTTGCGTTATCGATTGGCAATTAGCGAAAACCTGCCTGATTCCGAACAACAGGCGATAAACCGCGATATCGGCCAGCTTGAATCGCTTATCGACGAGCTGCTGACCTACGCGCGTTTGGACAGACCGCAGGTTGCGCTGCACTTAACGAAAATCAATTTGCCGGAATGGATCGAAGACAAAGCCGACGATTTTCGTTTGGTGAATACCGAACATGAAATCGAACTTAATGTTACTAAACCGGCAGATTTTGGCGGCGTTGATTTGCGTTTGATGGAGCGGGTGTTAGACAACCTGGTTAATAACGCGCAACGTTACGCCCGCAATAAATTGCGCATCAGCCTGTGGCTCGACGGCGAAGACGCCAGCCTGCAGGTGGAAGACGACGGCCCGGGCATTCCGCCGGAAGAACGCGCGCGTATTTTCGAACCGTTTGTCCGTTTGGACCCCAGCCGCGACAGAGCGACCGGCGGCTGCGGCCTCGGTTTGGCGATTGTCCATTCTATCGCCGTGGCCTATCAGGGACGGGTCATGGTCGATGCCAGCCCGCTCGGCGGCGCAAGTATGCGCTTCAGCTGGCCGATAAAACCGTCGTTTAATTTGGCTATCGAGCCGCAATAACTCATTTTTCTTTTATTTTTTACAGCACGGAGTTTCTCATGACGACAGCTTATGCACAGTTACGCGCTACATTTACCCGCTTGTCGCGATTCAGTCATCTTTCCTCGATTGCTGGCTGGGATATGCAAACCATGATGCCACCGGAGGGCAGCAAGGCGCGGTCCGAAGCGCTGGCCGAATTAAGCGTGCTGCAACATCAGATTCTCACCGCCGGTAAAGTGGGCGAATGGCTGGAACAGGCGAAACAGGAAGATCTCAACGACCTCGAGCAGTCCAATCTGCGCGAGATGGCGCGTCAATATCAGCATTCGGCGCTGCTACCCGAAAGCCTGGTGGAAGCCAAATCGCTGGCGGGTGCGCGCTGCGAACACGCGTGGCGTCGTCAGCGTCCGGCCAATGACTGGGAAGGTTTTGCCGATAACCTGCGTGAAGTGGTGAAGTTAAGCCGTCAGGAAGCCGCACTGCGTTCGGAAGCCGCCGGTATCAGCCGTTACGATTCTCTTCTCGATCTCTACGAGCCGGGTATGACCGCCACCAAGCTCGACGGCATTTTCGGCGATTTGAAAAGCTGGTTGCCGCAGCTTTTGCAAAAAGTGGTCGAGAAACAAAAGTCGACGGCTTTCATTCAACCGCAGGGCCCTTTCGCTATCGATAAGCAGAAAGAGCTGGGTCTGAAAGTCATGAAGCGTTTGGGCTTCAATTTTGACGCGGGACGTCTTGATATCAGCGCGCATCCGTTCTGCGGCGGCGTGCCTCAGGATGTTCGCATCACTACCCGTTACAACGAAAATGAATTTATCACTGCGATGATGGGCGTCGTTCACGAAACCGGCCACGCGCGCTATGAACAAAACTTGCCGAAAGAGTGGCTAGGCCAGCCGGTTTCGAATGCAAGGTCGATGGGCGTTCACGAATCCCAGAGCCTGTTGTTTGAAATGCAGCTGGGTTGCAGCGATCGCTTTTTGAAATCGATCTTCCCGCTGGTCATTGAACAGTTTGGCGAACGCGAAGGATTAAACGAAACCAACTTTATCAATCTAAACCAACGGGTGCAGCCGGGCCTGATTCGCGTTGACGCCGATGAGGTGAGCTATCCTGCGCACGTGATTTTACGTTATGAAATCGAGCAGGCGTTAATTGAAGGCGACATTGAAGTCGAAGATATTCCGGCGCTGTGGAGCAGTAAAATGCAGCAATATCTCGGACTCGATACGGTAGGCAATTACACCAACGGCTGTATGCAGGATATTCACTGGACCGACGGCGGCTTTGGCTATTTCCCGACTTACACGCTGGGCGCAATGTACGCGGCGCAGCTGTTCCAAACCGCGAACAAGGCGATTCCGACCCTGCAAGATGATATTAGCCGTGGCGATTTGACGGCGCTGTTCCAATGGTTGAACCAGAATATCTGGCAGCACGGCAGCCGTTTCTCGACCGATCAACTGATGCAAAACGCCACCGGCGAAATGTTGAATACCGATTATTTCCGCCAGCATCTGGAAAATCGTTATTTATAACTAACGCTCAACGACTCGAAAAATAGTAAAGAAGCAAATAGGTGCGCAAATTGAAACGCGCCTATTTGCTTCAACTTTCGTCTTTAAATTCCTGTTCCTAGAACCCCTGTTTCCTGCCTAACTGTTTTTGCTTAAGATCTACCTTAAGAACGAATAAAAGCCAGCAGGTCGGCATTAATGACATCTGCGTGGGTTGTATGCATACCGTGAGGGAAGCCGGGATAGATCTTCAGCGTGCTGTTTGAAAGCAATTTATCTTGTAACAACGAAGCATTTTTATAGGGAACCACCTGATCGTCGTCGCCCTGCATGACCAGAGTCGGCACGGTGATGCTTTTCAAATCCTCGGTCTGATCCGTTTCTGAAAACGCTTTAACCCCATCGTAATGGGCTTTAGCGCTGCCAGTCATGCCCTGACGCCACCAGTTTTGAATGGTGCCCTCTGAAACCTTTGCCCCTTCCCGATTAAAGCCATAGAAAGGACCCGAGGCAACATCTACAAAAAACTGCGAGCGATTACCGGCGGTGCCAGCACGAAGACCATCAAAAACTTCCAGCGGCGTGCCTTCTGGATTGCTCTCTGTCTTTAGCATTAAAGGAGGCACCGCGCTGATTAACACGGCTTTCGCCACGCGCCCCTGCGGTTGTCCATATTGAGCGACATAACGCGCAACCTGACCGCCGCCGGTAGAATGGCCAATATGCACCGCGTTATGCAGGTCCAAATGCTCAACTACGGCTGAAGCATCGGAGGCATAATGGTCCATGTCGTGGCCGTCACTCACCTGATCCGACTGGCCATGCCCGCGCCTGTCAAAAGCGATGACTCTGAAGCCCTCCCCCAAGAAAAACAGCATCTGGTTATCCCAGTCATCGGCGCTTAGCGGCCAACCATGATGGAAAACAAGGGGTTGGGCATCTTTCGGGCCCCAGTCTTTATAGTAGATATTTACACCGTCTTGCGTCGTTACAAATGCCATAAAACGAACTCCTCATGTGAAAGAAAAATCGATTTTCATCACTCGCTTCTCATGCAGGGCGAGACATCAATTGCAGAGAGCGATAGAGATTATTCAGAACTTTACCGGCCAAACAGACAACACGAGTATCAATCGCACATTCAAAAATATTTGTAAATGCGAATGTATATTATTGCAGCAACTTCACCATTGACCTTAGCACATCTGTAACTTCGGCAATTAACCGCACATCTTTTTGAGAAAAAGCGTACTAAGCGCCGTTGCTGCACCTTCAGATCTCACGATTTTTCAGCAATTTATGCCCTCACAAAGTACAAATACATGAACCACTAACAGTATGTTGTAACTAAGCACGTTATTTGTCTGTACATATTAAGAAGCCGTTAAGGTTAGTAAATTGATTTTAAAGGAAATAAATGTTTGTACATTGCGTTACACGCCGAAACCAATCACTCACGGACAAGCGTGTCGAACAGGCCTAGTATTCTCCTACCGGCCCCGCAGTGGGGTGGACACTTAAACAAAAATTCTGAGGAATTAATTGATGAAAAAGGTATTAGCTCTGGTTGTTGCCGCTGCAATGGGCCTGTCTTCTGTAGCTTTCGCTGCTGAAACCACTACCGCTGCACCTGCTGCTGCAACTACAACAACGACTGCTGCGCCAGCTGCCAAAGCTCACGTAGCTAAAAAACACAGCAAAAAGCACGTTGCACAGAAAGCTCAGGCTGCCAAAAAACACGCTAAAAAGCATGCTGCCAAGAAGTCAGTAGCTCAGAAAGCACAGGCTGCTAAAAAGCATGCTAAAAAACACGCTGCAAAAGCACCAGTAGCTCAGAAAGCTCAGGCTGCTAAAAAGCACGTAAAGCACGCTAAGAAGCCAGTTGCCCAGAAAGCACAGGCTGCTAAAAAGCACGCTAAGAAACACGCTGCAAAAGCACCAGT
>NZ_JAWUEA010000016.1:0-6588 GCF_036663475.1 Rouxiella sp. T17
AGCTCGGATTCCAAAGGCCCGAGCGACTGCGGGCCTTTGGGCGGTCTGCGCCGCCGCGCAGTAAGCGAAGCGCATGCCCTTGAACTTGAATTTGAATTTGAATTTAAAAACTTGCCTTTAGATTCCCAATCTAAAAAAATTTTGCGATAAAAGATTAAATTTTGTCCTAAAAGCAATTGCCTTTAGATTCCAAATCTAAAACCCAAAGGATGGGTCAAGCCGCTATTTACCCTTTACTAAACCGGTTTACTTTGATATCAAATGACCATTAGCTTAAAAAATCACCTCTAGGAGAGCGAAATGAGCAAACGGGTATTACTGTTGGGTGAAAGCTGGGTGAGCTCGGCGACGCATTACAAAGGCTTCGACCAGTTTGGTAGCGTGACTTTCCATTTAGGGGCCGAACCGCTGGTTAAAGCGCTCGAAAACAGCGAATTTGAACTGACCTATATGCCAGCTCATGAGGTAGTCGAAAAGCTGCCGTTCGATTTGGAAAGCCTCAAAGCCTACGACGCCATCATCCTCTCCGATATCGGCGCTAATTCCCTGCTGCTGCCACCCGCCGTTTGGTTGCACAGCAAACCCATGCCAAATCGACTCAAATTGCTACGCCAATGGACCGCAGAAGGCGGCGGCCTGATGATGATCGGCGGCTATTTCTCCTTCCAGGGGATCGACGGCAAAGCCCGCTGGCGCAATACCCCCGTCGAAGAAGTCCTGCCCGTGACCTGCCTGCCCTACGACGATCGCCTTGAAATTCCGGAAGGATTCTCGGCAAAAATTATCGCCGATCACACTCATCCGATTCTAAAAGGTATTGAAGGTGAATGGCCGCTGCTGCTCGGCGCAAACGAAGTACTGCTGAAAGAAGGTGCGGAAGTGCTGGCCACGCTGCCTGAAGATGAAGGCGGCCATCCGCTGCTAGTCAGCGGCACGTATGGTGAAGGCCGTTCCATGGTCTGGACCTCGGACATCGGCCCGCACTGGGTCCCGGGCGAATTTATTCAATGGCCGGGATACGATCAGCTGTGGAAAAACTGCCTGAGCTGGCTCACTCGTCTGGACGAAAAATAACCCCGAGGGCAATGCGGATGACTCAGCCCTACGTTCAGGCCAAACAGATCAGCAAGCGTTTTGGCGCGTTGACCGCGCTCAATGACATCAATATTGATATCTATGCTGGAGAAGTACTGGCGCTGATGGGCGATAACGGCGCAGGTAAATCAACCTTCACCAAAGTGCTGGCGGGCGCCTATCCCGCCTCTTCGGGTGAGCTGCTGGTCGACGGTAAATCAGCGGTATTTTCCTCGCCAAAAGAGGCGGCAGATTGCGGCATTGCGACTATTTTTCAGGAGCTTGCGCTGTCTGAAAACCTTTCGATTGCTGAAAACGTGTTTCTTGGACGCGAACTTAAACGCCGTTTTTTAGGAATTCCATTTCTACGCCAACAGGCGATGCAAACGCGGGTTGCCGAGCTGCTGCAAGAACTCGAAGCGCACATTACTGACCCGCAGGCGCCGGTTGGCAGTCTCTCCGGCGGGCAGCGTCAGGCCGTGGCAATTTGTCGAGCATTAAACCTTAATGCGCGTTTAGTCATTATGGATGAACCCACGGCGGCGCTGGCCGTCGCCGAAACCCGCAAAGTATTGGCTCTGACCCGCAAACTGGCCGAGCGCGGCTGTGCGGTGGTGTTGATTAGTCACAATATTTCCGATGTTTTTGAAGTCGCCGATCGCATGGTGGTGTTTCGTCGTGGCCGTAAAATTGCCGAAAGACGTCGTACCGAGACCACGCCAGAAGAAATTGTTGCCTTAATTACGGGCGCTCATCCCGACGCGCGGGCGTTCGATGCTGTCACTGTTTAGCCGCGTTATTCCTTTCGTGTTTTTTCTTTATAGAGGGTAGACCCATGATGTTAAAGAGTTCACGGATTTTAAAGCATTCAGGAATAGTGAAAACGCTCGCGGCAACGCTGGTCGCCTCTGCCCTGCTGGTTTCGGCGACGGCGAGTTCTCAAGCGGCCGACAAACCGAAAGTGGCCTTCGTGCCGCAAATCGTCGGTATTCCCTACTTTAAAGCGATGCAAGATGGCGGCGAACGCGCAGCCAAGCAGTTTGGCGTCGATTTTGTCTATTCTGGACCTGTCGATACCAATCCAATGGACCAGCTGCAAATCGTACAAAACCTGATTGCACAGGGAGTTAACGCAATTTCTGTCAGCGTGCTTGATGCGTCGAGCATTGCGCCCGTGGTCGAGCAGGCCAAGGCCAAAAATATCAAGCTGTTTACCAGTGACAGCGATGCGCCCAACAGCGGTCGCGCCGTCTATGTCGCGCAGGCTACCGATCAGGGATTAGGCGAAACGATTATCGATCAGATGGTCGAGCGCGTCGGCGATCACGCTACGATCGGCATTGTGTCGGGTGAGGCCACTGCCTCCAACCTCAACGCCTGGATTGGTTTTATGCAACAGCGCGTTAAAGAAAAATACCCCAACGTTACCCTGCTGAAACCCCAATTTGCGGGCGGAACCTCGAGCCGCGCGGCGCAAATTTCTACTGATTTAATCTCTTCACATCCTGATTTGAAAGGGATTATTGCCGTCGCGTCTACCACTTGTCCGGGCGTAGCGCAGGCTATAGAAACGGCGGGTAAAATCGGCAAAGTCATCGGCACAGGCTATTGCAGCCCTAATACGGCGCGCGCCTATCTGAAAAGCGGATCCTTTGGTTTCTCCGTACTGTGGGATCCTGAAAAGCTCGGTTATCTCACCGTTTGGGCCGGTAAACAGCTGATCGACGGCAAAAGTTTTAGTGCCGAAAACAAGGTCCCTGGCCTGGATCAGCCTGTGAAATATGATGCCAAAACGGGCATTTTACTGCTTGGCGCACCCGCGGTATTTACCGCTAAAAACGTCGATCAGTTCCATTTCTAAACCTGCCGAACAGGTTTGTTGAGTTGTTAACGGAGAGCGCAGCGCTGTGGCAAACCCCAAAAGCTTTAAATCGCTAATTTCGTTATCTGGGCGTTATTTTTCTGGGCGTGAACGCACGCTCGCCTCCGTGTGCCTGCTGGCGGTGATTGTTTTCAGTTTTGCCTCACCGTATTTCGCGACGGTCGACAACCTTTCGACCGTGCTGCGAAACAGCGTCGAGCTGCTGTTGATTGGCCTCGGCATGACGCTGCTGCTGGCAATGGGCGGCGTCGATGTTTCTGTCGGCGTGGTGATGGGATTAGCGGCCATCGGCGTGGGGCAGCTGCTTAACACGCCGCTGGATCCTACGATAACGGCGCTGGCAGGTCCGCTGATCGGCATTATTGCCGGTTTGATCACGGCCTGCGTGGTGGTACTCGGCAAGATCCCGTCGATCGTCGGCACGCTCGGGCTGTATGGCGTTTATCGCACCGCTGTCTTTGCGCTGCTCGGCGGGCAATGGCTGTCAGGCCTGCCCGCCACTCTCACCCAACGACTCGACACCCGCCTGCTCGGCCTGCCCGTAACGGCGTGGGTCATCATTTTAGCCTATTTTCTGGTGTGGCTAGCGCTGCGCCGCACGCCGTTTGGCCCGCACTTGCTCGCGATTGGCCACTCTCCCGACAAGGCACGGCTGTCGGGTATTGCCGTCACGCGGGTTCGTTTTATCACCTTTATTATTAGCGGCGCACTCTGCGGGCTGGCAGCCACCTTTTATGTTGCCACGTATCGCAACGTGGAAATGACCATCGGCAGCACGCTGGCGCTGGAAGCTATCGCCGCCGTAGTCTTGGGCGGCACCAGCATTATCGGCGGACATTGCAGCCTGTTGGGCACAGTGCTGGGCGTGTTTTTGCTGCGTATTTTGCAAAACGGCCTGCTGCTGATTGGCGTGCCGTCGCTGTGGCAAACGGTAGTCACCGGCGCTTTATTATTGCTGGTATTGATTGCCGAAGTGGCAACCGGACGCCTCAGATATTCTCCGTGGATGATGCGCCTTAAACGCGCCAATGGGAGGCTGCCATCATGAAATCGGCGAAAGGTTTCACTCTGCTGCGCTGGAGCCAGCGCAATCTGGTGTTAACGATTTTAGCCGCGCTCTGGGCGGTGCTGATTATTGTGGTACTGGTCGCGCAGCCGTCGATTTTATCGGGTTCCACCCTGAGCAGTATTTTACAGTTCGCCACGTTGCTGGCGTTGGTTTCACTCGGTCAGGCGCTGGTCGTATTGTGCGGCGGCGCAGGGATTGATCTCTCCGTCGGCGGCAATGTGTCACTCTCTGCCATCGTTGGCATTACTAGCGTGCAGGCCGGATTGCCCGCTGCATTTTTGCCCGTGGTCTGCCTGCTGTGTGGCGCTTTGCTCGGCGCGCTGAACGGTATTCTGGTCGCCAAACTGCGGATTTACCCATTGATTGTTACTCTCGGCACCTTTTATCTTTATTCCGGCCTGGCACTTTGCCTCACCGGCGGCGCGGCACAGTCTGGCGTGCCAAGCTGGGCGCTGCCTTGGGGTCGCGGCATGCTCGGCGATATTCCGCTGCCTTTCCTCACTCTCGTTGTTCCTGCGTTTTTAATAGTAGCGATTTTGCTCTCATTTACCTCATGGGGACGCTGGATTTACGCAATGGGATTTAATGAACATTCGGCACGGCTAGTCGGTATTCCGGTCGACCGGATGCGAATTGTGCTTTACAGCCTGTGTGGGCTACTAGCGGGCGCGGCGAGCTTTGTTTCGCTGTCGTGGCTGGGCAGTGGCCGTCCTGATGCGGGGGTCAATCTCGAGCTTGAATCTCTTACTGCCGCGCTGCTCGGTGGTATCGCTATTTTTGGTGGCAAAGGCGGCGTGAGTGGCGTTTTTGCTGCCGTGTTACTCCTCGTCGCGCTGAAAACCAGCATGCTGCAATTTGGTATCAACAGCGTGTGGCAGGTCGGCGTGGTCGGCCTGTTGCTTATCGCCGTGCTGCTGGCCGATCGTCTTTCTTCCCGCGTTTCGCAAATTAACGGAGCCCGATAATGTCTCTTTCAGAAAAGATTTCCGCGCATATAGAAGCGAATCCACAGCGCATCGTCGATACGCTGTGCGACATTTTGTCGTTTCCGTCGATTGTATTAACCGACCCGACTCAGGCCGGGCCCGGCGAACGCGACTGCCAGCTTTATCTGCAAAAACGCCTCGAGGCACTTGGCATGACCACTGACCTTTGGGATCCAGACGGCCCTGCGCTGTATGAGAAATACAAAGGCCGACCGGGTGCCAACAAGGGCCGAACGTTTGAAGGTCGCCCGAATCTTGGCGGCACATTGAAAGGCAGCGGCGGCGGAAAATCCATCATGCTGACCGGCCACATCGACGTAGTGCCGCCCGGCGCGCGTGCGCACTGGAACACCGATCCTTTTGCTCCTCAAGTCATCGACCAGCAGGTCTTTGGCCGTGGCGCAGTGGACATGAAAGGCGGCGTCGCCTGCATGCTGATGGCGGTAGAATTTTTGCAGGAACTGGGCATCACGCATGCCGGAGACATCGTGTTTACCACGGTGGTCGATGAAGAGATTGGCGGCATGGGCTCGCTGGCGATGGTCGATCGCGGTTTCAAGGCTGACGCCGGCATTATGACCGAACCCAGCGCCAACCGCATTGCGCCACTGTGTCATGGCATTTTATGGGGGAAAATTCTGGTCAACGGCGTGGGTGGACACGCTGAGTTAATGCCAAATTCGTGGTACAGCACGGGACCGGTAGACGCCGTGCAGCTGTGCCGACAAATCATGGACGGCATCGACATCATTAATCGTCGCTGGCAGTTTGATCCGAAGAAAAATCATCCGTTGATGGAGTTACCCAATCAGATTCTGGTGACTCAGCTGAAGGTCGGCGAACACGCCTCTTCCACCGCCGGTTATGGTGAAATTGTGATTGACGTGCAGTATTTACCCTCAGAGAAAGATGAGTTTGGTCTTGGCGGCCACGTGAAGCGCGAGGTTGAGGAACATTTAGCGAACATTTGTTTGGCGGATCCTTATTTGCGACAGCATCCTGCCAAAATCGAGTGGATCCTTGACGCCGACTGCGCCGAAATCCCTTCGGATCACCCTTTTGTGCAGACTTTTCAGCAGGCCGTGATCGAGGCTGACCTTTCACCCGTACTCTCCGGCTTTGGCGCGCACAGCGACATCGGCCTGCCGACGGGATTGGGCAACACACCAACGGTTAACTTCGGCCCCGGTGACCCTGCGCAGTCGCACCAGCCAAACGAGCGGGTATCAATTGCGGACTTGGTGAGCTGCACTAAAGCCATAGCACTCACGATTGAAAAATGGTGTAAATAGGTGTTTTTGGTGCTGCGCGCACGGCTTTGAAAGCTTTTGATTCAAAATCAACTGCATGCGCTGCGCTTACTGCGCGGCGGCGCAGACCGCCCAAAGAGGCGCAGTCGGGTTTAGATTTGAAAATCTAACAGCAAACTTTTAAATTCAAATTCAACTTCATGCGCTTCGCTTACTGCGCGGCGGCGCAGACCGCCCAAAGAGGCGCAGTCTGCACTGAACCCCAGATCCTGGACACTTCCAGAATCTGAAGGGTTATCATTATGAAGCATCCTGTTTCACTGCGGC
>NZ_JAWUEA010000017.1:0-4629 GCF_036663475.1 Rouxiella sp. T17
AATGCGCGTGCAGAACCGCCGTAGGTTTTAGCCAGTACGGTGGTGATAGCAGCAGTCAGGGTAGTTTTACCGTGGTCAACGTGGCCGATAGTACCAACGTTGACGTGCGGTTTAGAACGTTCAAACTTTTCTTTAGACATCGATTGTCCCTCTGAGACACGGTTAGATCGGTGGTATCACCACATCAACCAAGCAATTGCTTGTTTGAATCAAGTTTCAGAAGAAAATCAGGGGGAGAAGAGTTTAGAAGTGGTGCTGATAGGCAGATTCGAACTGCCGACCTCACCCTTACCAAGGGTGCGCTCTACCAACTGAGCTATATCAGCACATCTAGTTAGTTGGAGCGGGCAGTGGGAATCGAACCCACATCATCAGCTTGGAAGGCTGAGGTAATAGCCATTATACGATGCCCGCATCCTAGAACCCGGCTACCTGATTTTTCTGAAGAACATCAAGGTGGGGACAAGGCGATGAAACACTTAATTCCGCACCTTCACCTCAAGACCCTTGCTGTTTCGTTAGAACGAATGCTCGAGACTCAAGGTTATAAATTTTTCATCTTTCACTCTGCTGGCTGGTTGATTCAGCTTTCGCTGTTTCTACCTCGCAGAGGAAGATGGTGGTGGGGGAAGGATTCGAACCTTCGAAGTCGATGACGGCAGATTTACAGTCTGCTCCCTTTGGCCGCTCGGGAACCCCACCTTTTTTGGTGTTAAGTACTTGATGGTGCCGGCTACCGGAATCGAACTGGTGACCTACTGATTACAAGTCAGTTGCTCTACCAACTGAGCTAAGCCGGCATCAAGTGCTGCGCATTCTATGGGTACTGGGCGGGGTATGCAATAAAAAAATAAAGAAAATTGTTCGTTAGCTCACGTTTTATTCAAAATGGCGTATTTAGGTTGAATATCGCTTAAATAGCAGCCTGCTCAGGCGGTTTTTTGCTCAGCAAGTATGAGTAAACTTTAGGGAGCAAAGCGAAGAAAGCGAAAAAGTGAGGGTGATTTTTGTCATGCAGAAGAAAAGTATTTTCAAAGATTGTCGCTTTTCTTCTGTCATCGCGCGCCTTTGACTAAAAAAGCGCCAACTTTCAGCCGTTTTCATAAATGCTCTACTTCAATCAAAGAATTCGCTAACTAAATAAGAAAAATGTCTACGCCTCAAAACAAGCTGTCTATAATAGCCAGCTGGTTTACTGTCTGGAGTTGGCGTGCAGCGCCTTTCCTGACCTGCGCTAACAGGCAGACTTTAACTTATGAAGAAAAGAGACTTATCTTTGGCAACCCCATACCTACAGTTCGACAGAACGCAGTGGGCAGCCCTACGTGATTCAGTGCCATTAACGCTCAAAGAAGCGGAAATCATGAAACTGAAAGGCATTAACGAGGACCTGTCTCTTGAGGAAGTCGCGCAGATTTACCTGCCGCTTTCACGTCTACTCAACTTCTATATCAGTTCCAACCTCCGTCGTCAGGCCGTGCTTGAGCAGTTTCTTGGCACCGATGGGCAGAAAATTCCCTATATTATCGGCATTGCAGGCAGCGTAGCCGTGGGTAAGAGCACCACAGCCCGTCTGTTGCAGGCATTGCTGAGTCGCTGGCCAGAACATCGCAGCGTCGAGCTGGTGACTACCGACGGCTTCCTGTATCCGAATCAGACGCTGCAAGATCGCGGCATCATGAAGAAAAAGGGCTTTCCGCAGTCCTATGATATCCACCAATTGATTAACTTTGTTTCCGAGGTGAAATCCGGAGCCAAAAATGTCAGCGTGCCGGTCTATTCGCATCTTATTTACGATGTCATTCCCGAAGGCAATAAAGTCATTAATCAGCCGGATATTTTAATTCTTGAAGGTCTGAACGTCTTGCAGAGCGGGATGGATTATCCACATGATCCGCATCGCGTATTTGTGTCGGACTTCGTGGATTTTTCTATTTATGTCGATGCGCCGGAAGATTTATTACAAAGCTGGTATATCAATCGCTTCCTGAAATTCCGTCAGGGCGCGTTTTCCGATCCCGATTCTTATTTCCACCATTATTCCAAATTACCGGAGCCTGAAGCGATTCAAATCGCCACGGGTTTATGGAATGAAATTAATGGTCTGAATCTCAAGGAAAACATCTTGCCTACCCGTGAACGCGCCAGTCTTATCATGACGAAAAGCGCTAATCATGCCGTAGAGAGTGTAAGACTGCGCAAATAGATTCTTTTTTGGCTTCATCGATTATTGATAAGGGGGAGCGATAAATTCCCCCTTATTTGCAGTAAGCGAAACTGTAATCGACCGAAATTATAGTTTATAAGATTTATAATCAATAAAATGTAAAACGGGATTTATTCTGTTCCACGCAGCGATATTTCACCGCCAATAAAAGTCTTCACTTCGCCATCCAGTTCTAATAACAGCGCACCCTGTGGATCAATGCCGCGTTCAATACCGTGTATCTCTTTATCACCAATTAACAGCTTCACGGGACGATCGATAAAATTATCCAGATTGCGCCAACGTGAAATAAATGAAGATAATCCTTCAAGCTCGAATTTACGCAATGCCGCGCGTAATTCCCTGAGCAAAGTGACCGTTAATTCATTGCGGTCAATCTCGATACCGGCTTCCTGAAGATTAATCCAACCCTGATTAATAACATTGGCGGCGGGCTCACGCATGCGTAAATTAATCCCTGCGCCGATAACCAGATGTGCGGCATCGCCGGTCTTGCCCGTTAACTCAACCAGAATACCGGCCAGTTTGCGATCCTTGAGATAAAGATCGTTCGGCCATTTAACGCGAACATCTTTTGCACCCAGCTGCTGCATGACTTCTGCCGTCACGATACCAATCACCAAACTCAGGCCCATCGCGGCGGCCGGGCCTTGATCTAGCTTCCAATACATCGAAAGATAGAGATTCGAGCCAAAAGGTGAGAACCATTGACGGCCACGACGCCCTCTTCCCGCCTGCTGATATTCCGCTACGCAGGCATCGCCCGAGCGTAATTGCGTAATACGATCCTGAAGATATTGATTAGTGGAATCAATAACGGGTAATACATCGACATTACCTTCCGGCAATGCCGCAAGAATTTTATCTCTATCCAGAAGCTGGATCGCCGCCGGCAATTTATATCCTTTGCCAGGGACGGTGAAAATATCGAGACCCCACTCACGAACCGTATGAATATGTTTATTAATTGCCGCCCGACTCATGCCGAGCTCTGAGCCAAGCTGCTCGCCGGAATGAAACTCGCCGTCGGACATAATGGCAATCAAGCGCAGCGGGACGGTAAGGTCTCTCATGATAAAGCCTCGACGGCGTTAACTTCACCCTTCGATGAAATAAAACGTACTTCAGGTTCGAGCCATACGGAAAACGTTTCTGCGACCTTGTTTCTAACATGTCGTGCAAGGTTGACGAGATCCTGACTGGTGGCGTTATCCTGATTTATCAATACCAGCGCCTGCTGCTGATGCACCGCTGCGCCACCGATTTTAAACCCTTTCAGACCCGCGTTTTCGACTAGCCAACCTGCCGCCAGCTTGGATTTGCCATCATGCTGCGGATAATGCGGCATAGCCGGATACTGTTTCAGCAATGCTTCGACCTGTGTAGCCTCAACAATTGGGTTTTTGTAAAAGCTTCCGGCATTGCCGGTGATGGCAGGATCGGGCAACTTGCTGCGACGCATGTTGCATACGGAGTCAAAAATCTGCCGAGGCGTGACGGTTACCGGATCCAGTCGTGTAAGATCGCCGTAGGTCAGCTTAGGTTGCCACTGTTTTTGTAAACGTAGTCCGACACCGACAATCGCGTAACCTTCACGATAGGCATGTTTGAAAATACTTTCACGATAACCAAACAGGCAGTCGATAGCAGGTAAACGCAGCACTTCATCGGTTTCGAGGTTCAAGACATCGACATAATCGCAGAGACTTTGCAGCTCGATACCGTAAGCGCCAATGTTTTGGATAGGAGCAGAACCGACGCAACCGGGGATTAGGGCCAGATTTTCTAGTCCACCAATATTATTTTCCAGAGTATGGCAGACCAGTTGATGCCAGTTTTCACCGGCGCCCACGTGTAATAACCATTCGCTGTCATTTTGCGTGATCTCTATACCTTTTATTCGGTTTACGGCGACGATGCCTGCAAAGTTCTCAAGGAACAGGACATTGCTCCCCTCACCTAACAACAATAAAGGCTGATGATTTTGTTTAGCTAATTGCCAGGCTTCAGACAGATGCTCACTACGCGTTGCGGTAATAATTTGCGACGCCTGCGCCTCAATAGAAAAAGTATTTAGAGATTTTAATGATGTGACAGGGCTCGACATAACGCGTTGTACTCATTCGTGGCTTAATTAACGTTAGTTTACTCGATTCTGACTAGGCTGAGGTGACTGATTTTGTCATTTAGGATTCGGAAAGAGATGATAAATCGCGGTTTTAAGCAGCAAAAAAGGCCCACGTCGTCAGACGGGGGCCTTTTTTGGTTTTTGATAGGGTGTTTTTGCCAGAATGCAGACGAGAAAAAGCCCCGGTCTTTCGACTGGGGCTGTTCCTTGATTTGATGCCTGGCAGTTCCCTACTCTCGCATGGGGAGACCCCACACTACCATCGGCGCTACGG
>NZ_JAWUEA010000018.1:0-1892 GCF_036663475.1 Rouxiella sp. T17
CGAATCACTTACCTGTGTAAGCTCATCGGGATTCGTTTGCTTGCCGCCTTGCCACAACGCCAATGACTTGGGCACGTTGTGCCGCAGCGTCTTTGATGCTGTAGCGGCGTTGGCTAGGCGCAGTTATCCGAATCACTTACCTGTGTAAGCGCATCGGGATTCGTTTACTTGCCGCCTTGCTACAACGCCAATGACTTGGGCACGTCGTGCCACAGCGTTCTTGATGATGTAGCGGCGTTGGCTGCGCGCACTTATCCGAATCACTTACCTGTGTAAGCGCATCGGGATTCGTTTGCTTGCCGCCTTGCCACAACGCCAATGACTTGGGCACGTCGTGCCGCAGCGTCCTTGACGCTGTAGCGGTGTTGGCTAGGCGCAGTTATCCGAATCACTTACCTGTGTAAGCTCATCGGGATTCGTTTACTTGCCGCCTTGCCACAACGCCAATGACTTGGCGAATTTTTGCTTATAACTTTATGAGGAACGGATAAAAGTGCAAGAAACCCGGACATCCCACTTGGGTTTAATCCTGATATTGGGTTTGATATCAATGCTGATGCCACTGGCTATCGACATGTATTTGCCGAGTATGCCGATGATCGCCGAAGAGTTTGGCGTGCAGGCGGGCAGAGTACAGATGACGCTGAGTGCGTATGTGCTGGGTTTTGCTATTGGCCAGCTGTTTTATGGTCCGATGGCCGACAGTCTTGGGCGTAAGCCGGTGATCTTCTGGGGCGTGCTGGTTTTTGCCATCGCGGCCGCGGCCTGCGCGCTTTCTGATTCCGTTCAGCAATTGGTTAACATGCGTTTCCTGCACGGCCTGTCGGCGGCGGCGGCCAGCGTCGTGATCAACGCCCTGATGCGCGACATGTTCACGAAAGATGAATTCTCCAGAATGATGTCTTTCGTCATCCTGGTAATGACGGTTGCTCCGCTGCTCGCGCCTATGCTTGGCGGCGCGCTGATGCTGTGGTTTAGCTGGCACGCTATTTTCTGGGCAATGGCAGTGGCTGCGCTGATTGCCGCCGTGCTGGTTGGCGTGTTTATAAAAGAGACGTTACCCAAAGAGCGGCGGCAGCGTTTTCATATGAGAACCACGGTCGGCAACTTCGCTTCGCTTTTTCGTCATAAGCGCGTATTGAGCTATATGCTGGCGAGTGGATTTTCGTTTGCAGGTATGTTCTCTTTCCTCTCTGCAGGTCCTTTCGTTTATATCCAGCTTAACGGCGTTTCTCCCCAGAACTTCGGTTTCTATTTCGCGCTGAACGTTGTATTTCTGGTGCTTCTAACCTTTTTCAACAGCCGTAATGTACGTCGTCTTGGCGCGATAAAAATGTTCCGTCTGGGTTTATTAATTCAGCTCACCATGGGCATTTGGCTGCTGGTGGTCACTGCCTTTGGATTAGGTTTCTGGGCATTGGTACTTGGCGTAGCAGGTTATGTTGGATGTATCGCGATGGTAACGTCGAACGCGATGGCGGTAATAATGGATGATTTCCCGCACATGGCCGGAACCGCCGCCTCATTGGCTGGTACGATTCGATTTGGGACTGGCGCGTTGATAGGCTCATTGCTGTCGATGTTTCCGGCGCACAGCGCTTGGCCAATGGTAGGCTCCATGGGGTTGTGTATTATTATTGCATTTGTTCTTTATTTGTATGCCAGCAGAGAGGGGATGGCTGTTTTGAAAACAGCTGAAACTTTGTTAAAGACAGATAAATGATGATTTCTTTGATATCAAATTTTCTTTAAGTTCAAGTTCAAGTTCAAGTTCAAGTTCAAGTTCAAGTTCAAGTTCAAGTTCAAGTTCAACTGCATGCGCTTCGCTTACTGGGCGCTGGCCCAGACCAGGCAGAGGGGCGTTAACGCGCCCCTCTGCACTCCCGCGTTTT
>NZ_JAWUEA010000019.1:0-1462 GCF_036663475.1 Rouxiella sp. T17
CCGTAGGGGAACCTGCGGTTGGATCACCTCCTTACCTCAAGATACGCATTGTGCAGTGTCCACACAGATTGTCTGATAGATGTAAACGAGCAAGAGCACCTGTTGATGCGGTAGGGAAACCTGCGCAGATACGAAAAGTGCCGAGTCTGTGGATTCGGTGCTGCATTTTCGTGTCCCCATCGTCTAGAGGCCTAGGACACTGCCCTTTCACGGCTGTAACAGGGGTTCGAATCCCCTTGGGGACGCCAATCGACAACGCGTGAAAGACGTTGTCACCGAGTTTTTGCAAACTCATATCCTAAAGATGACTTTACCAAGTCATGTTTACGATATTGCTCTTTAACAATCTGGAACAAGCTGAAAAATTGAAACGCTACAGCTGAAATCTGCCCCCGTAGAAGTATTGGGCAGAGAGTAACCTGTAGCAGAGTCTCTCAAATAATCGCAGCGCGACGAGTGTTTACTCGATATTGCAGCATGAGCGAGAAGATATCCGGCAAGGCGTACCGCACGGAGGACGCGCAATGGACTTGATGTCCATGAGCATTCCGAGTACGGAACAACGCAGCAGGATGTGTTCGCAGCCATGCGGATAACGAAACACCTTCGGGTTGTGAGGTTAAGCGACTAAGCGTACACGGTGGATGCCTAGGCAGTCAGAGGCGATGAAGGGCGTGCTAATCTGCGAAAAGCGTCGGTAAGGTGATATGAACCGTTATACCCGACGATACCCGAATGGGGAAACCCAGTGTGATACGTCACACTATCGCATGGTGAATACATAGCCATGCGAGGCGAACCGGGGGAACTGAAACATCTAAGTACCCCGAGGAAAAGAAATCAACCGAGATTCCCCCAGTAGCGGCGAGCGAACGGGGAACAGCCCAGAACCTGAATCGGTTTGTGTGTTAGTGGAAGCGTCTGGAAGGTCGCAGGGTACAGGGTGATACTCCCGTACACAAAAACACACATTCCGTGAGTTCGATGAGTAGGGCGGGACACGTGACATCCTGTCTGAATATGGGGGGACCATCCTCCAAGGCTAAATACTCCTGACTGACCGATAGTGAACCAGTACCGTGAGGGAAAGGCGAAAAGAACCCCGGCGAGGGGAGTGAAATAGAACCTGAAACCGTGTACGTACAAGCAGTGGGAGCCTACTTTGTTGGGTGACTGCGTACCTTTTGTATAATGGGTCAGCGACTTATATTTTGTAGCAAGGTTAACCGTATAGGGGAGCCGTAGGGAAACCGAGTCTTAACTGGGCGTCAAGTTGCAAGGTATAGACCCGAAACCCGGTGATCTAGCCATGGGCAGGTTGAAGGTTGGGTAACACTAACTGGAGGACCGAACCGACTAATGTTGAAAAATTAGCGGATGACTTGTGGCTGGGGGTGAAAGGCCAATCAAACCGGGAGATAGCTGGTTCTCCCCGAAAGCTATTTAGGTAGCGCCTCGTGAA
>NZ_JAWUEA010000020.1:0-1456 GCF_036663475.1 Rouxiella sp. T17
TAACAGGTGGTTGCGCTCACTGCGTGATCACAACCACCCCTTGCCAGTTTGTTAGGCCATTTTGAGCGTCAAGGTCAGGCCGCTACGCGGTCGCCGATGGCGAACCTTGACCCCCAAAATGCCCGACCAAAGGGAGGGAGCTACTTATAGTTTTCTTATGGTTTTCAGCATCTCAATAGACCCCTATTGAGATATAGAAGGGGGGTGTTATTAACTAACTGTTTTTATTATATGTTTTAGGGGGGGTAGTCTCACCAGCTATGAGACTCGGTAGTCTCATCAGCTATGAGACTCCCCTTTACAACCCAACTCACTAGATGATACAACCTAAATCAAACCAAAGGGCAAAAAAAGCACAAACGGAGAGGTCAAATGAGTGAGGTTGTATCAAGCGGTGAGACTAACCAGTCTCACCAGGACAATGATAATTTCAATTTCGTGCAGCTCTCTCGTAGCTATCTAAGTCAAATGCGGAAATTAGCCCGTAAAAGCCCCATAGCGCACGAAGTCTTGTATTACCTAGTGGAACACATGGGTAGAACGACAAATGCCGTTATATGCAGTTATACGACGTTGTGTGAGGTCACTGGAGTTAGCAGACCAACCATTGGAAGGGCTATAAAACTTCTGAAAGACGAGAACTGGATCGATGCAGTTAAGGTTGGTAACGCTAACGCTTACTGCGTGAACGAACGTGTGTTCTGGCAATCAGGAAGGAACCAAAGGCAATATGCAATATTCTCTGCAACAGTGATTGCCTCTGCTTCGGAGCAAGATAGCAACTTCCAAGAAAAGGCAAAACACAAGCTCACGTACATACCAGTAATTGGGAAAACGGACATTGTAATAACTGGTGATGACAAGCTACCACCGCCAGATCAAGGTGACTTAGAACTGCTTTAGAACCGAGTGAAAGCCAGTCAAGGGCGCGTAGCGGCGAAGCGAACCCTTTACGGGCTGTAACGACCCCACCCTTGGCGAAGGTGGTTGGTTTCACGAAGTGAGGCCAACCACCTGTTAAGCCGGTTTTAAAGCCCTTAAAGCCCTTTCAATACTGTGTGACGCAGATCACAAATCCAGTCGGTGTGAAATTACATGCAGGATAGCAGTAAAGTGCCAAAAGTAAGGAAACGTGTGCCACTTTCCTTACTTTTCCCCTTTACTGCCCTGTGCTTGCAGCAGGCTTATTTAAAACCCGACCACCTGAAACAAGGCTACCCAATGTTGCTACGCAATCGGGCCTTGCGAGGGGTGCTGCCCCCTCGACCCCCAAATAACTAAACTACGGGACAGGAAATGTTTTGTAGCACCGCCACTCTGTGCCGGCCTCCAAAATCCTACGTCAGGGCTACGCCCCGACACCCAAAATCAAATGCGCTTAACAGGTGGTTGCGCTCACTGCGTGATCACAACCACCCCTTGCCAGTTTGTTAGGCCATTTTGAGCGTCAAGGTCA
>NZ_JAWUEA010000021.1:0-93602 GCF_036663475.1 Rouxiella sp. T17
ACTTACCTGTGTAAGCTCCTACGGTCTCGCTCAGTTGCCGCCTTCCTACAACGCGAAATCTATAGAGTATTCACTCAAATGTTTCACGCTGTAGATGCGTTGGCTTCCTTCACTCGCCGCAGTCACTTACCTATGTAAGCTCCTACGGTCACGATGTAAGCTTACAGTCTCGCTGCGCTCGCCACGTTTCTACAACACCAAATCTATAATGTATAAACCAATAGTAATGGATTAACTAATAGCTATTTTTCTGCGATTTACTCGTCTTGGGTCATTATCTGGAACAGCTCTTCGTCACTTTGCGCACCGCGCAGGCGACGGCATACCGCTTTGTCGGCCAGCTTTTTGGCGACCAAAGAGAGGGTATGTAAATGGGTTTTACATTGATCTGCGGGAACCAGCAAGGCAAAAAGCAGGTCAACCGGCTGATTATCGATAGCGTCGAAAGCGATAGGCTGGTCGAGCTGGATAAATACGCCGACGGCGCGCAGGGTGTCCTCTTCAAGTTTTCCATGAGGGATTGCAATCCCGGCGCCAATTCCGGTGCTGCCCATGCGTTCACGGGTCAAAAGAGCATCGAAAATCACCTGCTGTGACAGGCCAAGCTGGTTGGCTGCCAGTTCGCTAATGATTTCCAGCGCGCGTTTTTTGCTGGCGCAGTGGACGTTGCTTTTCGTGCATTCGGCGTTTAAGACCGAAGTCAGATGCAGTGCGGTATCGTTAATCATCTCATTTTCACTTTGGCGTCTGCCTTAAAGATTTAACGGCTCGCTTTTTACCTTTCGCGCCTGAAATAGTGAATTTCATTAACGTCGAGTAAAAGAACGAGCCGATATAAAAGTCTTTAGGATCAGTGCTGTTTCAGTTTGTCTTTATGTTTGTTCAATTGTCGAGCCAGTTTATCAACCAGCCCATCTATGGCGGCGTACATGTCCTGATGCTCCGAGGTTGCATGCAACTCTCCTCCGTTCACGTGTAGCGTGGCTTCGGCCACCTGCTGCACTCTTTCGACACTCAATATTATGTAAACCTGATTGATCCGGTCAAAGTAATGCTCAAGTTTGGCAAACTTTTCGGTCAAAAATGCTCTCAGGGGTTCAGTAATATCTACGTGATGTCCGGTAATGTTGAGTTGCATAATGTCTTCCTTCTCTGTTGAGGTCAAACCAACTGTTTGCGCTGGTTTGAAGGCGGGATTGACAAAGACTCTCGGTATTTTGCTACAGTGCGTCGCGCCACCATAATGCCTTGATCCGATAGCATAGTGGCTAACTTGCTGTCGCTCAGAGGTTTGACGGGGTTTTCCGCCGCGATTAATTTCCTCACCAGTGCCCGGATAGCCGTGGATGAAGCTTCACCGCCGCTGTCCGTACTCACATGACTGGAGAAGAAATACTTAAGTTCGAAAATGCCCCGTGGGCTGTGCAGAAACTTCTGCGTGGTCACGCGGGAAATCGTCGATTCGTGCATATCCACGGCGCTGGCGATATCGGCCAGTACCATAGGTTTCATATACTCTTCACCGAGATCAAAGAATGCCTGCTGCTGTTCAACAATACAACGCGTGACCTTTAATAAGGTCTCATTGCGACTTTCCAGACTTTTAATCAACCACTTGGCTTCCTGCAGATTACTGCGGATAAACTGTCCGTCGCTATCATTACGCACTGAATTTCCCATCGCAGCATACTGCTGGTTGATCTTCAGGCGTGGAATGCTGTCAGAATTCAGTTCAACCGTCCAGACTTTACCCACTTTTCGCACCAGAACGTCGGGGATCACGTATTCGGATTCGCCGGTATTGATGGACTGGCCAGGTCGGGGATCCAAGGACTGAATCAGCTGCATCGCTCCCTTAAGTGTATCTTCTTTTAAGCGAGTTGAACGCATAAGTGCGCGAAAATCGTGATTGGCGAGCAGATCGAGGTGTTCGCTGACAATCAGGCGCGCATCAGATAAACAGGGAGTTTCGGGAAGATATTGGGAAAGCTGGATGAGCAGGCAGTCGCGCAGATCTTTCGCAGCGACGCCGACGGGGTCGAAACGCTGCACGCGCTTGAGCACGGCCTCGACCTCGTCCATGTTGACCTCTTCATCGCCAATACTTTCGAGAATATCGTCGAGAGAAATCGTCAGATAACCGGTGTCATCGACGGCGTCGACGATAGAGGTAGCGATTGCGCGATCGGTTTCGGTAAACGGCGTGAGCTCAACCTGCCACATCAGATAATCTTGCAGCGTCTGGGTGGTCTCGCCCTGATAAATCGGCAGTTCGTCATCGCTGTAATCATTGCCCGTGCCGGACGGCGTGCCTGCGGTGTAAATTTCATCCCAGGTGGCGTCGAGCGGCAGCTCTTCGGGCATATCTTTCTGCTCGAGCGCTTCGCGGGTGTCTAGCGCTTCGTTTTCGGTGGCTTCTTTGGCGTCTATTTCATCGTGCAGATCGGATTGCTCCAGCAGCGGATTGCTTTCCAGTGCCAATTGTATTTCTTGCTGGAGTTCAAGCGTGGACAGCTGCAGCAGGCGAATTGCCTGCTGGAGTTGCGGTGTCATTGCCAGTTGTTGGCTGAGCCTGAGTTGCAAACCTTGCTTCATATCTTGATTTCAATTCCGTTACGACAAATTAGCGGAGTATCTACTTTTGAAGACCGAAAGCCTCAATTAAAGACGGAAAGCCTCGCCTAGATAGACGCGTTTAACCTGTTCATTTTGCATGACTTCTTCTGGCGTGCCGTGGGCAATCATGTGCCCCTGACTCACGATGTAGGCGCGTTCGCAGACGTCGAGCGTTTCGCGCACGTTGTGGTCGGTAATCAGTACGCCGAGGCCGCTGTCGCGCAGATGCTCGATGATCTTCTTGATGTCGATAACCGAAATCGGGTCGACACCGGCAAACGGTTCATCCAGAAGGATAAATTTCGGATTGGCCGCCAGCGCACGGGCTATCTCCACACGACGGCGCTCACCGCCGGACAGCGACTGCCCGAGGTTGTCGCGCAGGTGCGAGATGTGGAACTCTTCCATTAGCTCGTTGGCGCGGGCCACGCGCTGCTCTTTATTGAGATCGTCACGGATCTCCAGCACGGCCATGAGATTGTTGTAAACGCTCAAACGACGGAAGATGGAGGCTTCCTGCGGCAAATAACCAATGCCGCGACGCGCGCGAGTATGCAGCGGCAGCAGGCTGATGTCTTCATCATCCACAATAATGCGGCCCGCGTCGCGCTGCACGATACCGACGACCATGTAAAACGTTGTGGTTTTACCTGCGCCGTTTGGACCCAAAAGTCCGACGATTTCACCTGACTTGACTGACAGGCTCACGTCTTCGACCACTTTACGGCCCTTGTAGGCTTTAGCCAGATTTTCTGCGATTAACGTTGCCATAGATTATCAGTTACTCTTTTTCTGACCTGCAGCCGCAGGGGTCTTTTGCTGTAGCTGGGAAGGCACCAGCACGGTGGTCACTCGGCTACCTTTGTCGCTGTAAGCCTGCATCTGCTGCTGCTGCACCAGATAAGTAATACGGTCGCCTTTCACGTTGCTGTCGAGCTGCTCGAGATAGGCATCGCCTGTCAGCGTAACCAAGTCCTTCTCAACTTCATAGCGGACTTTTAATGCGTGGCCTTTCAGCGGCTTGCCGTTATCCTGCATCTGCTGGAAGGTGACCGGATTACCAAAGCCTTCAACGATCTCTTTTCCGGACACGCCGTTCGGACGAACAATGGTCGCGCGATCGGCGTGCACCAGAATACTGCCCTGCTTGAGCACCACGTTGCCGGTCAGGGTCACGGTGTTGGTGTTGATGTCCACCGCCTGATTGTCGGACGTAATGGTCATCGGTTTGGTGGTGTCATCTTTCAATGCCAGCGCCGGAAGACTTACCGCGAACAGCGCGCTGGTGATCAGAAGGTTACGGAGATTATTTTTGGTTTTGAATTTCATAATTTGTATTTACCTTTTCGATCAGCTGTGCGGTTTTGTTTCTCAGATTACCACGCATTTTCATGCCATTAGAGGTAAAACCGGTGCCATAAATGTAGACTTCATCGTCTGAGGCTACGTCCTGTGTGACCAGATTAACCTGGGCATTGTCTGTCTTGATTCTTTGCAGCTGCGACGTGGTTGGCGTCAAACTGTCAACCTGCACATGACCATAGAGATAGAGCATCTTGTCATTGGTCAGCTTGGCGCGATCGGAGCGAATGGTCCAGGTCGCGACGCTGGTTTGCGGGTCATACATGGTGACCACCGGATTGGTAAACCAGGTCAGCAGGTCGGTGGTGTAATACTTCACCTCTTCCGACACCAGCTTGTAATTCAGCTTGCCGGTTGGGTCATAGACTACCGTTACCGTGTGCTGGCTCTGATAAGTGGGATCCTGGGTATTCACGGCGGCGTCCGGCGCGGCGTCGGGCGTGTCGGAGATTGTCCAGCCGATCAGGACCAGTACCACTAAACCCAATAACAGTGTTATCCAAAGCTTGGTTTTATTCATATCGACAGCCCTTTGGCGTCCTCCAGCTTGCCCTGCGCCAGCAGAATCAGGTCGCAAATTTCGCGAACCGCGCCGCGTCCGCCTGCAATGCGCGTCACGTAATCTGCCTTCGGCAACAGAATCGGATGGGCGTCCTGCACGGCGACGGAAAGCCCGACTTGCTCCATCACCGGCCAGTCAATCAGGTCATCGCCAATATACGCGACCTGCTCAGGCTGAAGAGACAGTGTATCTAACAGTTCGCGGAAGGCCAAAAGCTTATCGGACTGACCCTGATAAAGATGGCGGATGCCCAGAGTTTCGGCACGATCTTCCAATAATTTAGCCTTGCGCCCCGTAATAATGGCCACTTCAATGTCTGAAGTCAGCAGGCAGCGAATGCCGTAACCGTCGCGAACGTTGAAGCTTTTTAACTCTTCGCCATGATTGCCCATAAAAATCAGGCCATCGGACATGACGCCATCAACGTCGCAAATCAGCAAGCGGACAGCGTTGGCTCGCGCCAGTACATCCTGACTGACGGGACCATAACAGGTATCCACGTTAGCTGCGCTATTACTCATTCCATAAATTCCTTCATTTAAGGCTAAATGTTGTTGCGTCAAGCTGGCTTAAACCACACCGGCTCGCAGCATGTCATGCATATGCACGACACCCATTAACTGATCGCCGTCGGCCACCATCACGCAGGTAATGTGTTTGTCCTGCATCAAATTCAGGGCATCGACGGCCAGCAGAGAAGGGCGAACGCGCACGCCGCCGGTGGTCATGACATCGGTAATTTTAGCGTCGTTGATGTTAACGCCCATATCAAAGATACGGCGTAAATCGCCATCGGTAAAAATGCCTTCGATTTTCATCAGGTCATTGGTGATGACGGTCATGCCGAGATTCTTGCGGGTAATTTCCAGCAGCGCGTCACGCAATGAGGCGTCGCGACTGACCTGCGGGATTTCGCTGCCGGTGTGCATGATATCGCTGACGCGCAGCAGAAGCTTGCGACCCAGTGCGCCGCCCGGATGAGACATGGCAAAATCTTCGGGCGTAAAACCGCGAGCTTCGAGCAGCGCGACGGCCAGCGCATCGCCCATCACCATCACCGCTGTGGTGCTTGACGTTGGCGCGAGGCCCAGCGGGCAGGCTTCTTTCGGCACTTTCACGCAAATATGGACGTCGGCGGCCTTGCCCATCGAGCTGTCAGGATTGGCGGTCAGGCAAATCAGGCGCATATCCAGACGTTTAAGCACGGGAATCAACGCCAGAATTTCGTGCGATTCGCCGGAGTTGGAAATCAGGATCACGATATCCTGCTTCGACACCATGCCCAAATCGCCGTGGCTGGCTTCACCCGGATGCACGAAGAAAGCCGGCGTGCCGGTGCTGGCAAAGGTCGCGGCCATTTTGCGGCCCACGTGGCCCGATTTCCCCATGCCCATCACGATAATCTTGCCGGTGCAGTTGAACATCATTTCGCAGGCGCGGCTAAAATCATGATTTATGTACTGATCGAGCTGTTCCAGACCTTCTCGCTCAGTCTGCAATACCTGCTTGCCGACTTCGATGAAGTTAAAATTTTGGTTCTCAAATGATGTCATCGTCAATTCCTGTGACTTTGTCCGAACTGCGCACGTTGGGCACAGATTCTCTATTCTCTGGATTCTATCAGATCTGCCGGGCCGCGGATCTACAGCGCGGCGCTACCAGGCACCAGAAACAGCACCGCCAGATAGGCAATAAATCCGCATAAAAGCAGGGCGCCTGCGAGATGGCCAATCCGGTGTTTGCGCATGAGGCACAGTCCGGAGAGCACGACGCTGACCACCAGCATCACCCAATAGTCCCGATGAAAGGCGTCGGGATTGAAACTGCCGGGCGCTACCAGCGCGGGAAGGCCGAGCACCAGACACATATTAAAGATGTTCGCGCCGATAATATTGCCGAGAGCGATGTCATCTTCGCCTTTAATCGCGCCCGCTATGAAGGTTGCCAACTCTGGCAAGCTGGTGCCGATAGCGACGACGGTCAGGCCGATAACCAGCTCGCTGACCCCAAAATAACGCGCAATCACGGAGGCGTTGTCGACAATCATATTCGACGCCAGCGGCATGATAATAAACCCCAGCGCCAGCCACAAAAATGCTACTGTGTTGCTGCCGTCCTGCGGTAATTCGGCCATCTGCTCGCTGGTGAGCGTGTCCTGGCCCTTTTGCTGCGACTGTTTGGCGATTCTGACCATAAACAGTAAAAACAGCGCGGCGGCGGCTATCAGTATCACGCCATCCCATCGGTTAAGCTCGCTATCGCTTAACAAAAAGCCGCACAGCACGGTCACCATCAACATTAGCGGCAGTTCGCGGCGCAGGATATCAGAACGCACGGAAAGTGGATGAATTAGCGCAGCGCCACCTAGAATCAAAAGAATATTAGTGATATTCGAGCCAATCACGTTGCCGACGGCCAAATCCAGCTGACCATTCATGGCCGCCGTGGTCGACACCACCAGCTCCGGCAGGGAAATTCCCACGCCAACGATCGTCATACCAATAACAAGTGGGGGAATGCCCACCGAGCTTGCCAAAACGGAAGCGCCGTACACCAGACGATCGGCGGCATAAACAAGCAGAAATAAGCCGACTATCATTAGTACGCTAGCGAGAAGCATGGAAAATCCTTTAATGGGTATAATGCAATGTTCGTAAGTCTGGCAAGGAACCAAAATGAGTTTGATCAATCAGACTTCAGGCAAAGGGCCCGAGCCGATTAAAGAGGGTTCCATAATAGCGATTACCTTGGCTTCTGACTTTCTGTTTTGACACTTTTATTGCTGTCATTTCTGCCTTTAATTCGGCATGTGGCCACAGCAGCTCAATTTTGACCGTCTGGGGCTTAAAAGTAAATCAATGGCAACTTTGGTAACGTAATCGCGGTAAGTTTTTGTAAAATGTTGGGTGTTAGCTGTCTTGTTTAGGTCAAATTATCCTGTTTAGGTAAAAGTTATACGAAGGCGATTACCCTTAAAGAGGATTTTGAGGTGTGTTCGCCCAGAGGAAGAGACAAATGAGTCAGAGCGAAACGAATCTGGTGGAGATTAAAGGCATGAGTTTCATGCGCGGCGATCGTCCCATTTTCGAAGAGATAAACATGACCGTACCGAAAGGCAAAGTCACCGCCATTATGGGGCCTTCCGGTATCGGCAAAACGACCCTGCTGCGACTCATCGGCGGCCAGTTGGCGCCTGACAGCGGGGAAATCTGGTTCGATGGCGAAAACATTCCGACCCTGTCTCGCGGCAAGCTGTACGAAACGCGCAAGAAAATGAGCATGCTGTTTCAGTCTGGCGCGCTGTTTACCGATCTTACCGTTTTTGAAAACGTGGCGTTTCCGCTTCGCGAGCACAGCAAGCTGCCTGAAGAACTCCTGCGCACCACGGTCTTGATGAAACTCGAAGCTGTCGGGCTGCGCGGCGCGGCCGAGCTGATGCCGGCGGAGCTTTCTGGCGGCATGGCGCGTCGTGTGGCACTGGCGCGCGCGATTGCGCTTGACCCCGAACTCATCATGTTTGATGAGCCGTTTGTCGGCCAGGATCCCATCACCATGGGCGTCTTGGTCAAGCTTATCGACGAGCTAAATCACGCGCTGGGCGTTACCTGTATCGTCGTTTCGCACGATGTACCGGAAGTTCTCAGCATCGCCGACTATGCTTATATCGTTGCCGCTCAGCACGTTATCGCTGAAGGAACCACCGAAGAACTGCGCAGCAACCCGGATCCACGTGTTCGCCAGTTCCTCGATGGTATCGCCGATGGACCGGTGCCTTTCCGTTTCCCTGCCGGTGATTACCAGGCCGAGCTGCTTGGATGATGGAGTAGTAAATCAATGTTAATTAGGGCGTTAGCGTCATTGGGTCGCAGCGGATTAGCGACCTGTGCGTCATTTGGACGTGCAGGACAGCTGTTGTTCCGCGCGCTGGTTGGACGACCGCAGTTCGCCAAACAGTGGCCATTATTAATCAAACAGTTGTACAGCGTCGGCGTATTATCGCTGATGATCATCGTGGTGTCGGGCCTGTTTATCGGCATGGTGCTCGGTTTGCAGGGCTACATCGTGCTCACCACTTACAGTGCGGAAGCCAGTCTGGGCATGATGGTCGCGCTCTCTCTGCTTCGCGAACTGGGTCCCGTGGTCACCGCGTTGCTGTTCGCCGGACGCGCCGGTTCTGCCTTGACCGCAGAAATCGGGCTGATGAAGGCCACCGAGCAAATCTCGAGTCTGGAAATGATGGCAATCGACCCGCTGCGTCGCGTGGTTGCTCCCCGTTTTTGGGCCGGTCTTATCAGCATGCCGCTGCTGACGATCATTTTCGTCGCGGTAGGTATCTGGGGCGGATCGCTGGTTGGGGTCAACTGGAAAGGTATCGACAGCGGTTATTTCTGGTCGGCGATGCAAAACGCCATAGAATGGCGTCAGGATTTGCTTAACTGCCTGATTAAAAGCGTTGTTTTTGCTATCACCGTGACCTGGATAGCGCTTTTCAATGGTTATGATGCCATCCCGACTTCGGAAGGGATTAGCCGGGCAACGACCCGTACCGTGGTGCATGCGTCACTGGCGGTGTTGGGATTGGATTTTGTGCTGACAGCACTGATGTTTGGGAATTGAGCCATGCAAAGTAAAAAGAGTGAAGTGTGGGTCGGCGCATTTATGCTGATCGCGTTGTGTGCGGTGATCTTTATCTGCCTGAAAGTGGCCGATATCCGCTCGTTCGGTTCCGCGCCGACTTACCGTATTTATGCCGATTTTGACAATATTGGCGGACTGAAAGCCGATTCTCCTATCAAGATTGGCGGCGTCGTGATTGGTAGAGTCAACAGCATTACGCTGGATAAAAACTATACTCCTCGCGTGGCGATGGATATCGACCAGAAGTACAACGACATTCCAGACACCAGCTCGCTGGCGGTGCGTACTTCGGGCCTGTTGGGCGAGCAGTATCTGGCGCTGAATATCGGTTTCCAGGATCCTGACATGGGCACGACTATCCTTAAAGAGGGCGGCACGTTGCAGGACACCAAATCGGCGATGGTGCTTGAAGACCTGATTGGCCAGTTCCTGTACAAGAGCGGCGGCAAAGATGACGCGTCGAAATCTGGCGATGCTGCGGCCACGCCAGACGAGGTCACGAGTCCTGATGCGGCGTCGACCGATGCAGAACAGCCTTCCGCTTCACCCTCTTCTGCGGCTCCACAATCTTCTGATCAACAAAACAAGCCTGCTCAAGCGTCTCCATCTGCTCCAGCGGCGCAAGGTAATTAAGAGGACTTTTCTATGTTTAAACGTTTAATGGTGGTTGCGTTACTGATGATTGCTCCGCTGGCGGCCAATGCGGCAGCCACGGTGGATAAAACCAATCCTTACAGCGTGATGAACGCTGCGGCAGACGCGACGTTCACTCGCTTGAAAGCTGACCAGCCGAAAATCAAGCAGGATCCTAACTACCTGCGCACCATCGTGCGTGAAGAGCTGCTGCCTTATGTGCAGATCAAATACGCGGGCGCGCTGGTTCTCGGCCGCTACTACAACTCTGCGACCCCTGCGCAGCGCGAAGCCTATTTCAGCGCCTTCAGCGCCTATTTGCAGCAGGCTTACGGTCAGGCTCTGGCGCTTTATACCAACCAGAACTATCAGGTTCAGCCACAGCAGACTATCGCTTCCGGCACTGACATCGTGGCAATCCGCGTGACCATCGTCGATCAGGGCGGTCGTCCGCCGGTACGTCTCGATTTCCAATGGCGTAAAAATAGCCGCACCGGTGAATGGCAGGCGTATGACATGATTGCCGAAGGCGTCAGCATGATCACCACCAAGCAAAACGAGTGGGCAGGTATTCTGCGTCAGCAGGGCATTGATGGCCTGACTGCGCGTCTGAAATCCGCCGCGGCACAGCCAATTACGCTTCAGCAGAACAATAAATGAGTAACGGACTGCACTTTGAATCATTGCAGCAATGCCTGATCCTCAGTGGCTGCCTCGACCGTGAAACGCTGCTCCCTTTGTGGGAGCAGCGCGAAAGTCTGCTTCAAGGTGTGACCTGCATTGACGTGGCGCAGCTTGAGCGCGTCGACTCATCCGGGCTGGCGCTGCTGGTCCACCTGCGTGATTTCGCGGGCCGACGCGGCATCGAGCTGCAAATCTCCGGGATCACCGATCGTCTGCGCACGTTGGTCGAGCTTTACAATCTCAAGGGAATAATTCCTCTGGATTCGGACAGTTAGCGCTACACGAACCCGCGTTTTTCTGCGATAAATCACTAGTCAAAACAGGGCCCCTGTCTGAAACTCTCAAACAGGGGCTTTTTGATGGTTTAAGAGTTGGCCGGATCCCTATAATATGTTCGGCTATTACTTCCCATACGATTAAACAGGTTTTATGGAAACTAGCGAAATTAAAGACGTGCTGATGGCCGCACTGGCCCTCGATGAAGCACACGTAACCGGCGACGGCAGTCATTTTCAGGCTATCGTGGTAGGCGCAATGTTTGACGGCATGAGCCGTGTTAAAAAACAGCAAACCGTGTACGCCCCGCTGATGGAATACATCGCCGACAACCGCATCCACGCCCTTTCTATCAAGGCTTATACCCCTGAAGAGTGGCAGCGCGATCGCAAACTCAACGGTTTTTGAGAATGACGGGCACGCACTGCGGCCGGTTATTTAGCTTTACCTAAAGCATATTGATTACAGATAAGAGAGCAATAATGGATAAGTTTCGTGTACAGGGCGGAACCCGCCTGAGTGGAGAAGTCACGATCTCGGGTGCGAAAAATGCCGCGCTGCCTATTTTGTTCGCCGCATTGCTCGCTGAAGAACCGGTTGAACTGCAGAACGTCCCGCATTTAAAAGATATCGACACCACCATCAAACTTCTGAGCCAGCTCGGCACCAAAATCGAGCGCAACGGGTCTGTTTGGGTCGACGCAAGCGGCGTTAACGAATTCCGCGCGCCTTACGATTTGGTGAAAACCATGCGTGCCTCTATCTGGGCGCTGGGTCCGCTGGTGGCACGTTTTGGCCGTGGCGAAGTTTCCCTGCCGGGCGGCTGCGCAATCGGCGCACGTCCCGTTGACCTGCACATCACGGGTCTTGAGCAGCTTGGCGCGAAAATCGTGCTGGAAGAAGGCTACGTCAAGGCAACCGTCGATGGCCGCCTGAAAGGCGCGCACATCGTGATGGACAAGGTTAGCGTTGGTGCGACCGTCACCATCATGAGCGCGGCGACGTTGGCAGAAGGCACCACGATTATCGAAAACGCGGCGCGTGAGCCGGAAATCGCGGATACCGCGGCCTTCCTGAATGCGATCGGCGCGAAAATCACTGGCGCAGGCACCGACAAAATCACCATCGAAGGCGTTCAACGTCTCGGCGGCGGCGTGCACCGCGTGGTGCCTGACCGTATCGAAACCGGCACCTTCCTGGTAGCGGCGGCGATTTCAGGTGGCAAAGTTATTTGTCGCGAAACTCGTCCTGATACGCTGGATGCCGTACTGGCAAAACTGCGCGAAGCGGGTGCCGATATCGAAACCGGCGAAGACTGGATCAGCCTGGACATGCACGGCAAACGCGCGAAAGCCGTAACCCTGCGTACTGCGCCGCATCCGGGCTTCCCGACCGATATGCAGGCACAGTTCAGCCTGCTGAATCTGGTCGCAGAAGGCACCGGTGTTATCACCGAAACCATCTTCGAAAACCGCTTCATGCACATTCCCGAGCTGATCCGCATGGGCGCGCACGCTGAAATCGAAAGTCATACCCTGATTTGTCACGGCGTTGAAAAACTCTCTGGCGCACAGGTTATGGCAACCGACCTGCGCGCATCGGCAAGCCTTGTGCTGGCCGGTTGTATCGCAGAAGGCGTCACCATCGTTGACCGTATTTATCACATCGATCGCGGCTACGAGCGCATCGAAGATAAACTGCGTCTGCTGGGTGCAAAAATCGAAAGAGTCAGCGGCGCAGAGTAACGCCTCGCCTGACTTTACAAGATGTCTGCTCGATATAGACGCCTTGTAAAACAATAAAAAAAGCCGGAAGGGGAAACCTAACCGGCTTTTTTATTTTCTATTTATTATTTTTATAAATTTTTAATAGTTATATTTTCTAGATAATAATTCATCGGCTGAATATATGGGTCACTAACAGTTTGTCCTAAAAGTAACGATAAGCATCGCCTGCGCGAAAATGCAGTGTTAATGTCGGATGGTTTACTTATTGTCACAGTTAATTATTTTTATTTATTAAAGTTTTATTAAACTGGCATGATATTAATCAAAATATAAAAATGGTGATTAAATGGAATTTATTATTAGCAGCGTGGCCGATCATGATGAAGAACAAACGATTATTAGTAATCTGTGGGAATATAACTCCCATGTAACGCCCGTTGATATCCAACCCTTACGCATTATTGTAAAAAATGAACGTAAAGAAATAATAGGCGGCGTAATAGCCAGAACATGGTGGGGAGGATTAGATATTCAATATCTCTGGGTCGCACAGGCGCATCGTAAAATGGGGATAGGTAAAAAACTGATGCAGTCTGTCCAGCAGGAAGCCTTAACGAGATGCTGCCACATGGCTTACGTAGACACGTTCAGCTTTCAGGCGCTAGGCTTCTACCAACGCCTTGGCTTTAGCAAATACGGAGAACTCGCAGGCTTTGCACACCGCCACACGCGATACTATCTATCAAAATCCTTAACCATCGACGCCTCTTTATTATCACCATTACAAGATCATAATAATGATGGGAAATGATCACGACGTTATTGAAAATATTTAGGGTTAGATGAATTCACGCCATTTTACTTTTTCGATAAATCTTCCTGAAAATAAAAGGTTAAGGTGCTAAATCTATCGCCAAGAAAGAAAGGTTAGCCATAAGCGGTATTAATTATCAAAAGGCATTCAATTCATTTAACCAATAGGTTATCCATGAGCATAATTGAAAATTATCCAACGAGTCGAGTGCCTGCAAATGCAAGACTCTCTTTTTTAAGCGTGACATTAGTGCATGCCGGTATGTTGACCGCTTTGGATCAATTCATGCTGGGCGCGGTACTTGGGCACTCAATGACACTGATTGACGCTTTTTTGGCTATTTTTGCAGGCAGCCTTATCTTTGGCGTGGTGACTTTTGCGATAGGCTTCGCCGGTATGAAAGAGGGGCTTTCCAGCAGCCGTCAACTCGCTGGTCGCGGCGAGCCTTTGCTATGGGTTTGTCGGCTTATTAATCAAAAAAAACGCCGGTAGGATTGCTCCCTCCGGCGTTTAATTTGTCTAGATAGACGGCGTTTTACAAAATCGTTCAGGCAATGAATATCAAAATCAGTGCTCAGGGTATTCCTGGATCGTGACTTGCAGGCTGATTTTCTTGCCGTCGCGATTGATAATCACCGGGATTACCGAGCCCGGACGGATTTCTGCGACCTGGTCCATCGTTTCGATTGCTGAAACGGCCGGCTTGTTATTCACGCTGATAATCACGTCTTTAACCTGAATACCGGCATTGGCCGCCGGACCGTTTGCCGTGACCTCGTTGACCACGATGCCTTGCAGGTGATCGACGTTGGCGGTTGGGCCGTGCAGAGGCGAAACTTCGCGGCCTGCAATGCCGATGTATCCGCGGATCACGCGCCCGTCGCGAATCAGCTTGCCCATGACCTTGGTCGCCAACGCGGTAGGGATAGCAAAACCGATGCCCTCTGGTGCCGGACCATCTTTATTCTGGTCAAACGACAGCGTGTTAATGCCGACCAGCTCGCCGAGCGAGTTAACCAGCGCGCCGCCCGAGTTACCCTGATTAATGGCCGCGTCGGTTTGCAGGAAGTTCTGACGGCCCGAAGGGCTGAGGCCGATACGTCCGGTGGCGCTGATAATGCCCTGCGTCACGGTCTGGCCGATGTTAAACGGGTTACCAATCGCCATCACCACGTCGCCGACGTGTGGCGAACGTTTGGCGTTAATAGGAATGACGGGCAGGTTGGTGGCATCGATTTTCAGCACCGCCAAATCGGTCAGGCTGTCGGAGCCGACCAGCAGCGCGTCGGACACGCGGCCATCCTGCAACGCGACGATAATCTGGTCGGCGTTATTAATGACGTGCTTGTTGGTAAGAATATAACCTTTGTCATTCATGATCACACCCGAACCCAGGGTGCGGATCTGCAATTCGTTTTGGCTCGAATCGCCCATATTACGGTTATAAACGTTGACCACGGCAGGCGCAGCGCGGCGAACTCCCTCGTTATAACTGGCGGGTTGTTCACTTGGCTGAGTAAAGTCGTGTTCGAAAATAGGTTCGACGATGTTTTTGCGCAGCGTCGGGACGGCCACCAGCAGGATGGCAGCAACGACAATACCGATGAGTGCGGATCTCAATAACTTAACAAACATGGGTTTATAAGGGTCGCTAGAAAATGTGCAAGCAGGATAGCATGAGTTTTTAGACGTAGCTTGCGCTACGTCTATTCTCGGAATGAATTGTTATGGCATCAGAAGGTACAGGCTTTGCCCTTTGCGCATCACGCTAAGCGCGATAAGGTCCGGTTTAGACTCCAGAATTTTACGCAAGGCGTCGAGATTATCGATAGGTGCGCGGTTCACACCGACAATAATGTCGCCCTGTTGTAATCCGACCTGATCCGCCGGCGAGCCTTTCACCACTTCGTCAACCTGCACGCCTTTACCGGTTTTGGCATCGACATTACTTAGCGTAACGCCGGTCAGCGCAGGGTTGATTTTGTCGAGCGCGACGGCCACGTCAGGACTGGCGCCCAGCGTAACGTCAACGTCCATCGCCTTGCCTTCGCGCAGCACGCCGAGTTTCATCACTACGCCCGGACCCGCAGTACCAACCTTGGCACGCAGCTCGGCGAAGCTGCTTAATGGCTTGCCGTCGAGGCTTATTACCACGTCGCCCGATTTAATCCCCGCTTTGGCGGCGGCAGAATCAGGCAACACTTCGTTGACGAACGCGCCGCGCTGACTGTCGAGCTTAAAGGCCTTCGCCAGCTCTGGCGTCATTTCGCTGCCGCGAATGCCCAGCAGGCCGCGTTTAACCTGACCCGATTCAATCAGCTGCTTGCTCAGGTTTTTCGCCATATTAATCGGAATGGCAAAACCGATACCCATGCTGCCGCCCTGCGAGGAGAGGATGGCCGTGTTAATGCCGACCAGCTCGCCCTGCAAGTTCAGCAGCGCGCCGCCGGAGTTGCCGCGGTTAATGGAAGCATCGGTTTGAATAAAGTTTTCCAGCCCTTCGAGATTCAGGCCGCTGCGTCCGAGCGCCGAGATAATGCCCGAGGTGACGGTCTGGCCGAGGCCGAACGGATTGCCCACCGCGACGGCGAAATCGCCTACGCGCAGCTTGTCGGAGTCGGCAAACGGGATTTGCGTCAGGTTCTTGGCATCTTTTAGCTGGATAATCGCGATGTCGGACTGATCGTCCTTGCCAATCAGCTTGGCCTCATATTCGCGACCATCGTTAATTTGTACGGTAATTTTGTCGGCATTGTTCACCACGTGATTGTTGGTCATCACGTAGCCTTTGGCGGCGTCGATAATCACGCCTGAACCCAAGCCTTCAAACGGCTGGCCGTCCTGCTTTTGCGTCGGCGCGTCGGGGCCGAAGAAGAATTTAAACTCTGGCGGCACCTGATCCGCCGGCGGCTGCGTGCCTGAAACGCGCACGCCTACCACACCCGGCAACACTTTTTGCAGCATGGGCGCCAGGCTTGGCAAGGCTTGTCCTTCAACGGCGACAGGCAGCGCGGCGCTGGCTACCTGAAAGGAAGAGAGGCTTAATCCAAGGCTGACAGCCAGTACGCTGAGTAAAAATGACGTTTTTTTCATTGGGGTCACTCTCTTTGTTGAATCGAGAACTTAAACCAGATGACAGGCCGGGCTGCGGGCCGAAGGAAGAGCCAGTGACGGATGCCACTGGCTTGAGACGCTTTATTTGCGGCGTGGACGATCTCCGCCGCGCAGCAGGCCTGACGCGCCGTCGGAATAGTCACGCGGCATTTCAACCGGAGCCTGATCGTTATCGGCTTCGGAACCGGTCAAACGGTAGTTGAACGGGTTATCCTGCATAGGCATGTCAGGTAACAGGTTGTTGGAGCTTTTCGCCATGTGCTGATAAAGCTGGCGGTAATCCGTCGCCATGTTATCAAGCAGCTCGGCGCTACGGGCAAAATGCCCGGTCAGTTCCTGGCGATACTCCTCCAGCTCTGCCTTGCTCTTGTCTATCTCATTTTGCATCACTTGCTGATCGCGTAATTTACGATTGCCAAAGCGCATCGCTACCGCACCGATGACGATACCGACCACTAATCCAATGAGCGCATACTCCCAGGTCATAATAACTCCTATTATTGACAACGTTGTCCTGTAGGGCTTTTTGGCGTAACTTTCTCACCAATCTTTTTAAACAAAACTTTTACATGGCAAGCTTTACGTCAAACAGAACACCACTATAACCGTTAACCTTGTGTTAGTGGAATCCTGAGGCAACTTTCGTACCCACGGGTAAGCGAGCTTCTTGCCGGAAGTGCGGTAAATGCCGCGAAATAGTGGAAAAATCTGCGTTAAACGTCATGAAAACTCCGCCATGAATCACTGAAAATATTTTTTCTCAGGGACGTCGTTATGCATACAACTACACCACTCACGGCTTATCAGACTGCACTTGATGCAGGAGAGTTCCAACCTGATGCCGTGCAAAAACAGGCGGTCACGCGTCTTGATGCTATTTATCACGATTTGATCGCCAAAAAACCAGCGGTATTGCCTGAAAGCGGCGGTTGGTTAGGACGTTTGTTCAAGAAGAGTTCGGCCAAGACCGCCGAGCGTCCGGTGCAGGGCCTCTACATGTGGGGCGGCGTGGGGCGTGGGAAAACCTGGCTGATGGACATGTTTTATCACAGCCTGCCCGGCGACCGTAAAATGCGCCTGCACTTTCACCGCTTTATGCTGCGCGTTCATGAAGAGCTGACGCAGCTGCAGGGCCAGTCCGATCCGCTCGAAGTGATCGCCGATCGTTTCAAGCAGGAGACCGACGTGCTGTGCTTCGACGAGTTTTTCGTCTCCGATATTACCGATGCAATGCTGCTCGCCACGCTGTTGCAGGCGCTGTTTGCACGCGGGATCACGCTGGTCGCCACCTCGAATATTCCGCCCGACAATCTCTATCGCAACGGCTTGCAGCGCGCACGCTTCCTGCCTGCGATCGCGCTTATCAATCAATATTGCGACGTGATGAATGTCGATGCGGGTATCGATTATCGTCTGCGCACCTTAACGCAGGCGAATCTGTGGTTAACGCCGGAAGCGGGGCAGACGGCGAAAGATCTCGACCCGGCGATGCAGCAGATGTTTGGCAAGCTGGCGGGGAAGACGGGCGACAAAGCGCCGGTATTGCAGATTAATCATCGTCCGCTGCAGGCGATTGCCTCGGCGGAAGGCGTACTGGCGGTGGAGTTCCACACGCTGTGCGAAGAGGCGCGCAGCCAGCTCGACTATATTGCGCTGTCCAAAATCTATCACAGCGTGCTGCTGCACAATGTGCCGGTGATGAAGGCGGATCAGGAAAACGCCGCGCGTCGTTTTCTGGCGCTGGTGGATGAATTCTACGAGCGTCACGTCAAGCTGGTTATCTCCGCGCAGGCGCCGATGTATGAAATTTATCGCGGCGACAGGCTGAAATTTGAATACCAGCGTTGTCTTTCGCGCTTGCAGGAGATGCAGAGCGAAGAGTATCTTGCGCGCGAGCATTTGCCGTAACGTTTGCCATGACATTTGCCAAAAACGGGCAATCTGTACTGCAAATAGGATTTTTAGTCCGTAATCAGTGAATGTGTGGCGGCAAACCGCTGTATAGCGACTGTACAAAAGCTGCGCGATTGCTGCGCAGCGTCGCGATAGGGCGTGCGGGAAGAAAATCTTCACTTTTTTCGAAAAAGGGTTCGATTTTTTTTGGGGACTTCTCTATAATCTTGCGACCCCACGTTACAACAAAGTTTTTTTCCCGAAACTTTATAGTGCCGGCAATGGCTATTCGAAGGGGTAGGTTTGCTGGACTGATGGTCGTGTGAACCTCCAATACTATTTTTGTAAACTGTGTTTGAAAAAATGTAGTTTATAAAAACATATAGGCGTTTGGGTGTTCGCCAACGTGTAACTTAAATTGGGTAAGCTTTTAATGAAAACTTTTACAGCTAAACCGGAAACAGTACAGCGTGACTGGTTCGTAGTTGACGCAAACGGTAAGACCTTGGGTCGCCTGGCTACTGAGCTGGCTCGCCGTCTGCGTGGCAAGCATAAAGCGGAATACACTCCGCACGTTGATACTGGTGATTACATCATCGTTCTGAACGCAGAAAAAGTTGCTGTAACCGGCAAAAAGCGTACAGACAAGATTTATTACCATCACACTGGCCACATCGGTGGTATCAAACAAGCGACCTTTGAAGAGATGATTGCTCGCCGTCCTGAGCGTGTGATTGAGCTCGCGGTTAAAGGCATGCTGCCGAAGGGTCCGTTGGGTCGTGCAATGTACCGTAAACTGAAAGTTTACGCGGGCAATGAGCACACTCATGCGGCACAGCAACCGCAAGTTCTTGACATTTAATCGGGATTATAGGCAATGGCTGAAAATCAATACTACGGCACTGGTCGCCGCAAAAGCTCTGCTGCTCGCGTTTTCATCAAACCGGGTAGTGGTAACATCGTAATTAACCAGCGTAGCCTGGAACAGTACTTTGGTCGTGAAACTGCCCGCATGGTAGTTCGTCAACCTCTGGAACTGGTCGACATGGTTGAGAAATTTGACCTGTACATCACTGTTAAAGGTGGTGGTATTTCTGGTCAAGCTGGTGCTATCCGTCACGGTATCACCCGTGCACTGATGGAATATGACGAAAATCTGCGTGGCGAACTGCGTAAAGCAGGCTTCGTTACTCGCGATGCTCGTCAGGTTGAACGTAAGAAAGTCGGTCTGCGTAAAGCACGTCGTCGTCCTCAGTTCTCCAAGCGTTAATTTGCCTCCTGCTTCGGCAGTGGTATGGAACTTCGGTTTCATCCTGGCACAACGCAACAAAAACCCGGTCTTGTACCGGGTTTTTTTTCGCCTGTAGCTCGGTGAAATAAAAAACGTGTCCTGTTAAAACGGAAAATTTTGGCGCAAAGGCCTTGTTTTCTGCCGCAAATTGCCCCCTGAAACACATTTCAACCTTAAATCGCATCCTTCATCCCCCCAGAAGCAGCAAAATCTGGTAAACTATCACACACTTTTGCGCCTGTTCGCCAAGCAGTGAACCTTGCTGAACTTGCTGGCTATGTTCCCCCGCTTTGGCTTATCTACGAAACTGTGGGTTACAGGTGAGATGTGCCCGAACTACGATGGGCATGATTATTCAGGATAGCAGCCTGATAGTGGCTATTCGCAGTATAATTCTAGATAAACTTGGAGGTTTTCATGGCTGTCGCTGCCAACAAACGTTCGGTAATGACGCTGTTTTCTGGCCCGACCGACATTTTTAGCCATCAAGTACGTATCGTACTGGCGGAAAAAGGTGTCAGTGTCGAGATAGAGCAGGTAGAAATGGGTAACCTGCCACAGGATCTTATTGACCTCAACCCGTACCGCACTGTGCCTACGCTGGTCGATCGTGAGCTGACCCTTTTCGAATCCCGCATCATCATGGAATACCTTGATGAGCGTTTCCCGCACCCACCTCTGATGCCGGTTTATCCGGTAGCCCGTGGTGAAAGCCGTCTGATGATGCACCGCATCGAAAACGACTGGTATTCGCTGCTGACTAAAATCGAGCAGGGTTCTGCCGCAGAAGCTGACGCCGCGCGCAAGCAGCTGCGTGAAGAACTGCTGGCTATCGCGCCAATCTTCTCCTACATGCCTTACTTCAAAAGCGAAGAGTTCAGCCTGGTCGATTGCTACCTGGCTCCGCTGCTGTGGCGCTTGACTGAACTGGGTATCGAGCTGTCAGGTGCGGGCTCCAAAGAGCTGAAAGGTTACATGCAGCGCGTCTTCGAACGTGATGCATTCCTGGCGTCTCTGACTGAGCCAGAGCGCGAAATGCGTCTGAACGGTGCTCGGGGTTAAGTTATGGAGATGACTGACATGTCTCCTCGCCGTCCCTTCCTGCTGCGTGCGTTTTACGACTGGCTGCTCGACAACCAGCTGACGCCGCATCTGGTCGTCGACGTGACCCAGCCGGGCGTTAGCGTGCCAATGGAGTTCGCGCGTGACGGTCAAATCGTGCTTAATATTGCGCCGCGTGCGGTAGGCAGTCTTGAGCTCGGTAATGCCGACGTGCGATTCAACGCGCGCTTCGGTGGCATTCCGCGCGAAGTCTTCGTGCCGATGGCCGCCGTGCTGGCTATTTATGCCCGTGAAAACGGCGCAGGCACCATGTTCGAACCTGAGCCGGGTCTTGACGGTGAAGCTGCCTTCGAAGCGCTTGAAGAGCAGAATCCTGAACCGACCATGTCAGTGATTGACGGCGATCTGCCCGACCACGCTGAAGACGGTGATGACGACGAACCGCCAACGCCGCCACGCGGTGGGCGTCCGTCACTGCGCGTCGTGAAGTAAATTCACCCCTACATCTGGGGCGTTTCCTTCATCCCACATGTAGACGTTGCAGGCATTGATGTTGCAAACGTAACGTTGCAGACATAAAAAAAGAGACCGCATTGCGGTCTCTTTTCACATCTGGCGTTTAAGCAAGCCTGTTTGAGGGCTTAAACTTCCATTGAGGGGCTTAAACTTCCAGGAAGCACATAATGCCGTCTGCGGCTTTACGTCCTTCGGCAATCGCGGTCACAACCAAGTCCGAACCGCGCACCGCATCGCCACCGGCGAAGATTTTCGGGTTGCTGGTCTGGAACGCGTTGTCTTTGCTTTCCGGCGCAACAATACGGCCCTGATTGTCCAGCTCGACGTCGTGAGCGGCCAACCATTCCATCTTGTGCGGACGGAAACCAAACGCCATGACCACGGCATCGGCGTCCATTACGTGCTCGGAACCCGGCACGATTTCTGCGCGACGACGGCCCGCGGCATCAGGTGCGCCCAGCTCGGTACGCGCCATACGCACGCCTTTCACGCGCCCTGAATCGTTCAGCTCGATGCTCAGCGGTTGCAGGTTGAATTTGAAATCCACACCTTCTTCGCGCGCATTCTTCACTTCACGACGTGAGCCCGGCATGTTCTCTTCGTCACGACGATAAGCACAGGTTACCGCGCTCGCGCCCTGACGAATGGAAGTGCGCACGCAGTCCATCGCGGTATCACCGCCGCCCAGCACCACGACACGTTTGTGTTCCATGGTGATGTAAGGCTCGTCCTGCTGCGCTTCGAAGCCCATCAGCTGCTTGGTGTTGGCAATCAGGAACGGCAGGGCATCGTACACGCCCGGCGCTTCTTCGTTTTCCAAACCACCGCGCATTGACTGATAGGTGCCCACGCCGAGGAATACGGCGTCATATTCGGCCAGCAGCGCGTCCATGGTCACATCTTTACCGACTTCGGTATTGAGTTGGAACTCGATACCCATTTCGGTGAAGATTTCGCGACGCTTGGTCATCACGGATTTTTCCAGCTTAAAGGAAGGAATGCCGAAGGTCAGCAGGCCACCGATTTCTGGATGACGGTCAAACACCACCGCTTTCACGCCGTTACGGGTCAGCACGTCGGCACAGGCCAAACCTGCCGGGCCCGCGCCGATAATCGCCACGCGCTTGCCGGTAGGGTGGACGTGGGACATGTTCGGACGCCAGCCCATTTCGATCGCTTTATCATTGATATAGCGCTCGATGTTACCGATGGTGACAGCACCGAATTCGTCGTTCAGCGTACAGGAACCTTCGCACAGGCGATCCTGCGGGCAAACGCGCCCACAGACTTCCGGCAGACTGTTGGTCTGGTGCGCCAAATCAGCGGCTTCCATAATACGCCCTTCGTTGGCCAGCTTCAGCCAGTTCGGGATGTAGTTATGGACCGGACATTTCCATTCGCAATACGGGTTACCACAGGACAGACAACGGTCTGCCTGTGACGCAGCCTGAGTGGCCGAGAACGGCTCGTAAATTTCTACAAACTCAATTTTACGGATCTTCAGCGGCTTCTTTGGCGGATCAACGCGCTGTAAGTCGACAAATTGATAAACGTTTTGACTCATCTTAACCTCTTACTGCGCTTGTACCCGCAGCTCGGCTGCGGAACGACTACGGTGACCCAACAATGCTTTAACATCACTGGACTTCGGTTTAACCAGGGCAAATTTAGGCGCCCACAAAGGCCAGTTCGCCAAAATCTCTTCACCACGGGTCGACGCGGTCAACTGTACGTGTTCGGTAATCAATCCACGCAGATGCTCTTCATGAATCGCTAAATCTGCCACCTCGAGCACTTCGACCAGCTCAGGGTTGACGCGCTTGCGGAACTCGCCGTCTTCGTCGAGCACGTAGGCGAAACCGCCGGTCATGCCTGCGCCGAAGTTGACGCCGGTGCGACCCAGAACACAAACGATGCCGCCGGTCATGTATTCACAGCCGTTGTCGCCGATGCCTTCAACCACGGTGATAGCCCCAGAGTTACGCACCGCGAAACGCTCGCCCGCACGGCCCGCAGCAAACATCTTGCCGCCGGTTGCGCCGTAGAGGCAGGTGTTGCCTGCGATCACGGCTTCGTGGCTGCGATATGCCGAACCGATTGGCGGACGAATCGCAATTCGGCCACCGGCCATTCCTTTACCGACGTAGTCGTTGGCATCGCCGGTCAGCATCAAGTCGACGCCGCCTGCGTTCCACACGCCGAAGCTCTGGCCTGCGGTGCCGTTAAAGTTGATACGCACCGGATCGGCTGACATGCCCTGATCGCCATGCTTCTCGGCAATCGCACCCGACAACAGCGCGCCGACGGAGCGGTCGGTGTTGCGGATATCGAAGTAAAACGCCTTGCTCTGCTTCGATTCGATATGTGGCGCGGCCTGCTCCAGAATATCTTTGTTCAGCTGACCCTTATCGAACGACGGGTTGCTCTCGGTGCAGTAAACGGCTTTGCCCGGATGTGGCGTAGCAGTAACCAGCAGCGGAGAGAGATCCAGCTTGTTCTGTTTCGCCGTGAAACCGTCGAGCTCGACCAGCAGATCGGTTCTGCCAATCAGGTCGGTCAACTGACGAATACCCAACTCGGCCATGATCTCGCGCGTTTCCTGCGTGATGAACTTGAAGTAGTTGGTCACGCGCTCCGGCAAACCGTGGTAGTGGTTGCGACGCAGCTTTTCGTCTTGGGTTGCAACACCGGTTGCGCAGTTGTTCAGGTGGCAAATACGCAGGTATTTACAACCCAGCGCGACCATTGGACCCGTACCGAAACCAAAGCTTTCCGCACCCAGAATCGCGGCTTTAATAATGTCGACGCCGGTTTTCAGACCGCCATCCACCTGCAGACGAATCTTGTGACGCAGGCCGTTGGCAACCAGCGCCTGCTGTGTTTCAACCAGACCCAATTCCCACGGGCTGCCGGCGTATTTCACGGAGGTCAGCGGGCTTGCGCCGGTGCCGCCGTCGTAGCCGGAAATGGTGATCAGGTCGGCATAGGCTTTCGCCACGCCGGTTGCGATGGTGCCAACGCCCGGTTCGGAGACCAGCTTGACGGAAATCATCGCCTTCGGATTCACCTGTTTCAGGTCGAAAATCAGCTGCGCCAAGTCTTCGATTGAATAGATGTCGTGGTGCGGCGGAGGTGAAATCAGCGTCACGCCCGGCACGGAATAACGCAGCTTGGCGATGTACGGCGTCACTTTGTCACCCGGCAGCTGGCCGCCTTCGCCCGGTTTTGCACCTTGCGCGACTTTAATCTGAATAACGTCGGCGTTGACCAGATACGCTGGCGTCACGCCAAAGCGGCCAGAAGCAACCTGCTTGATACGCGACACTTTATTGGTGCCGTAACGCGCAGGATCTTCACCGCCTTCGCCGGAGTTCGAACGTCCGCCGATGCTGTTCATCGCTTCGGCCAGAGATTCGTGTGCCTCCGGGCTCAATGCGCCGATAGACATCGCCGCCGAGTCGAAACGGGTAAACAGGCCTTCGGCTGGCTCAACCTGATCGACAGGAATTGGCTCGCCGTTCGGGGTGATTTTCAGCATGTCGCGCAGCATGGAAGCAGGGCGCTCGTTCACCAGTTTGGCGTACTTCTGGTAATCGGCATAATCGCCGCTGTTCACTGCCGCCTGAAGGGTTTGCACCACATCAGGGTTGTAGGCGTGATATTCGCCGTCGTGCATGTATTTCAGCAGGCCGCCGTTGTCCAGCGTCTTGCGTTTCAGCCAGGCGCGTTTGGACAGGTTTTGCAGATCCTGCTGGAAGTCGCTGTAGCTTGCGCCACCAATGCGGCTCACCACGCCCGGGAAGCAGACGTTGCTCAACGTTTTATGCAAACCGACGGCTTCGAACAAGCGGGCGCAGCGGTAAGAGGCAATAGTCGAGATGCCCATTTTGGACATGATCTTGTACAGGCCTTTGTTGATGCCGTTACGGTAGTTCAGCATCACTTCGCGGTAATCTTTGTCGATGACGCGCGCGTCGACCAGTTTGGCCAGCGTTTCGTAGGCCAGATACGGGTAAACGGCGGTTGCACCGAAGCCCAGCAGCACGGCAAAGTGGTGCGGGTCGCGGGCGCTGGCGGTTTCAACGATGATGTTGGCGTCGCAACGCAGGCTCTTCTCGACCAGACGATATTGCAGCGCTCCGACCGCCATTGGCGCAGGCAGCGGCAAACGGTTTGGCGCGATATTGCGGTCAGACAGCACCAGCAACACGGCGCCTTCACGCACTTTGCGCTCGCCTTCGTCACACAGCTGCTGAACGAACTGCTCCATATCCATCTCGGACGGATCGAAAGTCAGGTCCAGCGTCTCGGCGCGATAGTGCTTGCTGTCGAGCGTGGTCAGCTGGGTAAAGTCGGAGTAGAGCAAAATCGGCGATTTAAAGCTCAGACGGTGTGCCTGACCTTCGGCTTCACAGAACACGTTCATTTCACGGCCAATGCTGGTCGCCAGTGACATCACGTGGGCTTCGCGCAGCGGATCGATTGGCGGGTTGGTGACCTGCGCAAACTGCTGGCGGAAGTAGTCATAAATGATGCGCGGACGGCTGGAAAGCACGGCAAACGGGGTATCGTCGCCCATTGAACCGACCGCCTCCTGACCGTTTTCACCCAGCACGCGGATGATCTGATCCAGCTCTTCGCTGCTGTAGCCAAACTGCTTCTGATAGGTTTCGAGCAGCGTGTCATCGAGCTCGCGCTGTCCAACCTGATCGGCCGGCAAGTCTTCGAACGGCACCAGACGCTGAACGTTTTTCTCCATCCACTCTCTGTAAGGGTGGCGGCTTTTCAGATCGTTATCCGTTTCGCCAGAGTGGTGAATCTTGCCGCTGCGGGTGTCGATAACCATCAGCTCGCCCGGACCGACGCGGCCTTTTTCGACCACTTCATCAGGCTGGTAATCCCAGATCCCGACTTCGGACGCGCAGGTGATCAGCTTGTCTTTGGTAATGACGTAGCGCGCAGGGCGCAGGCCGTTACGGTCAAGGTTACAGGCAGCGTAACGACCATCGGACATGACGATGCCCGCCGGGCCGTCCCACGGCTCCATGTGCATGGAGTTAAAGTCGAAGAACGAACGCAGGTCCTGATCCATGTCCGGGTTCTGCTGCCAGGCCGGTGGTACCAGCAAACGCATGGCGCGCAGCAGGTCCATACCGCCCGCCAGGAACAGCTCGAGCATGTTGTCCAGCGAGCTGGAGTCGGAACCGGTTTCGTTCACAAACGGTGAAGCATCCTGCAGATCGGGGATCAGCGGGGTCTTGAATTTGTAGGCACGTGCGCGCGCCCACTGGCGGTTACCGGTGATGGTGTTGATTTCACCGTTGTGCGCCAGATAGCGGAACGGCTGCGCCAGCGGCCAGCGTGGCACGGTGTTGGTAGAGAAGCGCTGGTGGAACAGGCAAATGGCCGATTCCAGACGCAGGTCTGCCAGATCCAGATAAAAACGTGGCAAATCTATCGGCATACACAGGCCTTTATAGATGTTTACCGCGTTGGAGAAGCTACAGACGTAGAACTCTTTATCCGGGTTTTCACACTCGCTGATGCGTTTTTCAATGCGGCGGCGCGCCATATACAGGCGGCGCTCCATATCACGCGGACGCCAACCGGCAGGCGCGTTGATAAAAATCTGTTCGATGCGCGGCATGGAGGAGAGCGCAATCTCACCGAGAACGTCAGGATTGGTCGGAACTTCACGCCAGCCGACAACGGACAGCGTTTCGTTCAGGATCTCCTCTTCGATGATGCGGCGGCTTTCAGCGGCCAGCTGTTCATCTTTATTGAGGAAAATCATGCCTACCGCATAGTTTTTCGCCAGGCGCCAGTTGCGCTCTTCAGCGACCATACGGAAGAAACGGTCAGGTTTTTGCAACGACAGACCGCAACCGTCGCCCGTCTTGCCGTCAGCAAGAATGGCACCACGGTGTTGCATACGCGCCAATCCGTGAATGGCCGTACGAACAACTTTATGGCTAGGTTCGCCTTCAATATGGGCTATCAGGCCAAAACCACAGTTGTCCTTCTCATGGGATGCATCATACAACATAACGGGAACCTCCCCAGGCTCTGCGAGACTCTCACACCTACTGCGAGGAGGCGATTCACGAGGATTCAGCATTTGACGCACTCTTATGGTGCGATTGTTGGCTGACATCCTCCGTCGGTCGCCCCTCTCGTGACGGTTCTCACAAGTGGAAAATGACTTGTTTTAATGAGGGAGTCTTCAATTACTGCATAAATATGACGAGTTGTTCGCTCATCGATTTTTAACTGATAAAGAGTGCTTCCAGCGGACTTCCAACTTAGCGAGAAAGCGGATGTAGGTCAAATATCCATTGGCTCACTGTCATAAAGGGCATTTTTCTATTTAATTTACTGATAAATATAATAAAAATGCTTTTTTAGAAGCCATATTAACTGTGTGGAGCACTGTGTGAAGTGTGAGCTGTCTCACTGTACCGTAAGCTCAATAACTGTGCACCGTGCTAGGGAGAGGGGGTTTGCCAGCGTTTTATGCTGGGAAAATCGGCGGAGGGATGCTTTATTACTGTTTTTAATCATCCCGTAATAATGTGCTAATAGAGGCCGGATAATAAGAAATATTCATAGTGTAAGGAATGACTTTATTTGCAGTAATACTGAATAGTTATTCTTTCTATTTGGGGTGGCGGATAAGTATTGCTAATAAGGAAGAGAGAAAAGTCTTTACAGGCTTGGCCTTGGCGATTCAAGGCGGGGCGCTATTTATAATCCGCCGTCTGTTATTAGTCAATAAACACCATTTAAGTGCGCGACGGCAGAGATTGCCCCATTACTGCGCGCGGGCGAAAAATTGCCGCGTAAAAGCTCATCCGTAGCGGAATTGCGGTATCATTTCGCTCTACTTTATTCCAAACAGATTTGGCGTATCGACGAATTCTTTTCAAGGAAAGGCTATGAAGCAAATCAGATTACTTGCCCAGTACTACGTTGACCTGATGGTTAAACTCGGGCTGGTGCGTTTCTCGCTGTTGCTGGCTTCGGCGCTGGTGGTGCTGGCGATGATCGTGCAGATGGCCGTGACCATGCTGCTGCGCGGGCAGGTAGAGAGTATCGACGTGGTAAGGTCGATATTTTTCGGTCTGATTATCACCCCTTGGGCGGTCTATTTCCTGTCAGTGGTGGTCGAGCAGTTGGAGGAGTCGCGCCAGCGCCTGACACGGCTGGTCGACAAACTTGAAGAGATGCGTCATCGCGATTTAACCTTGAACGAGCAGCTGACCGAAAATATTTCCCAACTTAATCAGGAAATTACCGATCGTATTAAAGCTGAAGAGGCGCGTCTGGCGGTGGTCGACAAGCTGAAACTCGAGATGCATCATCGCGAACAGGCGCAAATCGAGCTGAGCCAGCAGTCTGCGCTGCTGCGTTCCTTCCTCGATGCGTCACCCGATCTGGTCTATTACCGTAATGAAGACAAAGAGTTTTCAGGCTGCAACCGCGCCATGGAGCTGCTGACCGGCCTAAGCGAAAAACAGCTCATTGGCCTGACGCCAAATGACGTCTACTCCCCCGATATTGCAGAGAAAGTCATCGAAACCGATGAAAAAGTCTTCCGCCACAACGTTGCATTAACTTACGAGCAGTGGCTGGTTTATCCCGACGGTCGCAAAGCCTGCTTCGAGCTGCGCAAAGTACCTTTCTACGACAGAATCGGTAAACGCCACGGGCTGATGGGTTTTGGCCGCGATATTACCGAGCGTAAGCGCTATCAGGACGCGCTCGAGAATGCTAGCCGTGAGAAGACCACCTTTATTTCAACGATCAGCCACGAGCTGCGTACGCCGCTTAATGGCATTGTGGGCCTGAGCCGTATTCTGCTCGATACCGATTTAAACGACGAACAGCATAATTATCTCAAGACCATTCACGTCAGCGCCATTACCTTGGGCAATATCTTCAACGACATCATCGAGATGGACAAACTCGAGCGTCGCAAGGTGCAGCTCGACAACAATCCGCTGAATTTCACCGATTTCCTCTCCGAGCTTGAGAATCTGACCGGCCTGCTGGTGCAGCCGAAAGGGTTGAAATTCGTGATGCAGCCTGACATTCCGCTGCCGCACACCATCATTACCGACGGCACGCGCCTGCGCCAAATTCTGTGGAATCTGATTGGCAACGCCGTGAAATTTACCCATAAGGGCGAAATCGTGGTGCGCGTTCATCACGACGAGGGCGATCGTCTATGCTTCGAAGTGCAGGATTCCGGCATGGGAATTCCGCAGGACGAGCAGGATAAAATCTTCGCCATGTATTATCAGGTGAAGGATCAGAACGGCGGTAAACCGGCGACCGGTACCGGCATCGGGTTGGCCGTGTCGAAACGGCTGGCGCAAAGCATGGGCGGCGACATTCTGGTGAGCAGCGAGCTGGGCAAAGGGTCCTGTTTCACCCTGACCGTGGCGGCACCGTCGCTGGACGAGCCTGAAAAAGAGCTCGACGAAGACGAAATCATGCCGCTGCCCGCGCTGAATATTCTGCTGGTGGAAGATATCGAGCTTAACGTGATTGTCGCCCGTTCGGTGCTGGAGAAGCTGGGCAGCAGCGTTGAGGTGGCGATGACCGGCCACGAGGCGTTGGAGATGTTTGACCCTTACGAGTTTGATCTGGTGCTGCTGGATATTCAGCTGCCGGATATGACGGGGCTGGATGTCGCGCGTATTCTGCGTGAGAAATATGCGGGGCAAGATTTACCGCCGCTGGTGGCATTGACCGCCAACGTGCTGAAAGACAAGAAAGAGTACCTGGAAGCGGGCATCGACGATGTCCTGAGCAAACCGCTCTCTGTTCCGGCGCTTACCGCGATGATCCAGCAGTATTGGGATCGCCCGCCGGTGCAGGAGCCTTCATCAGAGGAAGCCAAGCCAATGAAAACCAATGAAGCGCTGCTCGATATTCCGATGCTTGAGCAATATATGGAGCTGGTCGGATCCGGCCTTATCCATCAAAGCGCCGACATGTTCGAGCAAATGATGCCGGGTTATCTCGAGGTGCTGGACTCAAACATGACTGCCCGTGACCAGCACGGCATTGCCGAAGAGGCGCATAAAATTAAAGGTGCGGCGGGGTCGGTCGGACTTAAACATCTGCAACAGCTAGCACAGCAGATTCAGACGCCCTCGCTGCCAGCGTGGTGGGACAACGTGCAGGATTGGGTCGACGAGTTAAAACTGGAATGGCGTAATGACGTGCAGACGTTGCGAGACTGGACCAAAGAAGCAGAATCTGGAAAAAAATAACCCCAGCCGAGGCCGGGGTGCGCGAATACTGCGCCAACACCAGGGAAAAAGGTAACCCGCGTATTGTTCTACTAAGGGTTTCGTTCGCAGGTCTTGGTTAATTAGATTTACAAGTGTAATACAACTTTCAAGACTCAACATAACAAATATCAACGAACCTGTTACGAGAATCATTAAAAACTGTGATGTAGATTAATCTTTGTCTATACAAAAGTTCAAGCGTTAATATTAGTTAATTTTTAATAAGGCTAGCAGAGTGCATTGGCGGGCTACCCTAAGAGAGGTAGAAGAAAGGCGCTTCCTGAAGTTCAGGACGCTTTCTTCGCCCGCTTTCGCTGATAAAACAGGCTGAAAAAGCATAATGTATCGCCAGTGTTAATATGCAAAGTATTGTAATGACTGAATTATTAAGTAAACCGGTTGCTGAATCGGGTCAACCGGCTTTGAGCAGAGAAAAATTCAACGACCGTGAAATAATTTCACTTTAGTCAAGTGGGTGGGATTGGTTCCATTTTGATTGATTCGCTTGGTCAAAACGAGAATAAATAGCAAAGCGGTGAAGAGAGACCCTGAAGCGATGTTTATCTAATCCGCATTATTTGCTAAACCAGTACGTGCCAATATATAAGAAACGTAAATGTTTTTGCTGGCAAAATGAGCTTTAGATTTTAAACTTTTAGTTAACAAATGCATAACATTAGAGTGAGCAAAAATCTGTTGAAAATGAACGAGCTTGTTAAAGCGCTCGGCGCAGGATCGATAATTTAGGCCATTATTTGTTCGATCTTCGGAGATGATAGCCACATTGTTAGCAGTCGAAAGGCATTATTTGCTAGCGCCATAAATGGGGTTATTGTGGGTATTGATAAGTCGACCGGATGTGTCAGGGATTGTATTAATGAGCAAATCTTCAAAAAAGTCGCCTTTTTATCGGCCAATTCAGTGGCTAAAGCGCGGCGTAATATCGTTATTAGGCATATGGTTAGCAGGCATTGTAATCTTTGCATTTCTGCCGGTGCCTTTCTCTGCCGTGATGGTTGAAAGGCAGATCACCGCGTGGGCCACGGGCAATTTTGGCTACGTGTCACACTCCGATTGGGTGCCGATGAATGAAATTTCATCGCCTATGGCGCTAGCAGTGATGGCAGCAGAGGATCAAAAATTCCCGGAACACTGGGGATTCGACGTTGGTGCCATTCAGTCGGCGCTGTCAAATAATGAAAAAGAGGACGCGCGGATCCGCGGTGCCTCAACGCTTTCTCAGCAAACGGCCAAAAATCTGTTCTTGTGGGACGGCCGCAGCTGGGTGCGAAAAGGGCTGGAGGCGGGCCTGACGGTCGGCATTGAAACGGTGTGGACCAAGCGCCGCATTCTTACCGTCTATTTAAATATCGTGGAGTTTGGCGACGGCGTCTTTGGCGTTGAAGAGGCCGCGCAGCACTTTTTCCATAAACCGGCGAGCCGTTTAACCGCCTCGCAGGCCGCGTTGCTGGCCGCCGTGCTGCCCAATCCGCACCAGTTTAAGGTTAACGCGCCGTCGGCCTACGTGCTTCGTCGTCAGCAGTGGATCCTAAGACAGATGAGCCAGCTGGGCGGCGAGAGTTTCCTTACGGCCCACAAGCTGCATTGATAGTCAGCCCGATCGGCAGTAAATCAAAAAAAGAAAGGACAGCCGAGGCTGTCCTTTTTGCTTTTCTTCTAGCGCGTTCAAAATGTTACGGCACGTCGGTCATTATTTTACGTAGCTAAACGCCGTGGTGACGTGCTTGACGCCGCTGACGCCCGCCGCAATTTTAGCAGCCGACTGGCCTTCTTCCTGAGTGACGAGACCCAGCAGGAAGACTTCGCCGTTTTCGGTAGTGACCTTAACGTTGGAAGATTTCACCTGATCGCTGGTCAACAGCTGTGAACGAACCTTGGTGGTTATCCAGGTATCCATCGAGGCGGTGCCGAGACTGATTGGCGAGCCGGTGCGGATTTCGTTGTAAACATCCGTCGCGCCGTCGACTTTCAGGGCAATCTGCTTCGCCGTCACTGCCATATCTGGCGTTGGAGCCTGACCGGTCAGCAACACTCTACCCGAATAGGCCGTGGAGACGATTCGCGCCTTGTCTTTCAGATCCTTGTTACCCTTGATGGCGTTGGCAACGCGCGCCTCCAGTGTGGTGTCATCAACCTGCGTTCCCACGGTGCGAGGGTCGGTTCCGGTCTTCGTTGCCACGCCGGCAACACCGACAACCGCGGCGGCCACACAACCTTGTAGCAAGAGGGCGCTAAGCACTACAGCAAAGAGGTAGTTTGCCTTCATTGGTTCTCCTTAATCGTCCTGGTGTGGAAATAGCGTGTTATCTATCAAGTCACAGAGGCAATTAACGGTGAGCATGTGCATTTCCTGAATGCGGGCGCTGCGATGAGAAGGAATACGAATCTCAACGTCATGCGTGCCCAGCAATCCTGCCAGCTCGCCGCCGTCATAACCGGTAAGGGCGACAATGGTCATATCCCGTGTCACTGCTGCCTCTACCGCCTTGACGATATCACGACTGTTACCACGCGTCGAAATCGCCAGTAATACGTCGCCAGCCTGACCTAACGCCCGGACCTGCTTGGCATAAATCTCTTCATGCAGGCGATCGTTGGCGATAGCAGTCAAAACCACGTTATCTGCAGAGAGTGAGATTGCAGGAAGGCTCGGACGTTCAGTCTCGAAGCGATTTATCAGACAAGCGGCAAAATGCTGAGCGTTTGCAGCCGAGGTTCCGTTCCCACAGCAAAGGATCTTGTTGCCGTTCAGCAGCGATTGGACCAGCGTCATCGCGGCTCGTGATATCGCATCAGGCAGAGCTTCTGCTGCGGCTATCTGAGTTTGGATACTTTCGGTAAAGCAGGCTTTGATTCTTTCCAGCACGTTGTTTTCTCGTCAGTCAAATGTGTGGCACGCAGGGTAAATTTCGCCGCGTGTCCGTCAGTCTTGAAACTATTCTTGCGCATTGAAGGCATCTGGCAACCATTCTAGCTGGCTACCCGTGATGGCTAAAACATCAAAACGGCAAGCTGATGTGTCAAGGCTCGCATTGTGTTGCGCAAGCCAGAAGGCGGCCGCGCGTAACAAACGCTGCCGTTTGGAATGCGTGACGCTGGCCGCCGCGCCACCAAAATTGGCGTTGCGACGGTAGCGGACTTCGACAAACACCCAGGTGTTTTGGTCGCGCATGATCAGGTCGATTTCACCGGCGCGACAGCCGACGTTGGCGGCGACAAATGTTAACCCCGCGCGCTCGAGGTAGCGGCGGGCGAGGCTTTCATAATTTGCGCCGACTGTGCGGCTGTCTGCTTTCATGGCGTTTACGTCCCTGTGAGTCCATCACATCCAGTTAAAGGATTATGAGGATACCGGAACGAGGCTGCCCTGACGGTATTGTAACCAAGGTAGCTGGCGATGTATCACACAATTGCTGTTTGCAGACAGATTACCGGTGGTTCCTGACAGCTGGAAGCCCGGCACCTGACGGATTTGCGTAAAGTGATTGGCCAGATTATAGGCATCGATACCCATCGCATACAGACGCACCAGCGAATAATCGTTTCTAAACTGGCTGCTGGCCTGCTGCATCAGCGCAGGATTGGTGCCCGCCAACAGCGGAATATCGCTGAACTGCAAGCCTTCCATTTCCAGACGATAATCCGGACCCGCACCCGCCTGATAGCTGCGCGAGCTGGCATAGATTGACGGTTTCACTCGCGTATTGATAGACAAATCAATCATCGGCTTCATCAGCGCCATTTCGTCCTGCGTGGCGACAATATAAATCGCATCGACGTTGCCCCCGCTTTCGGCAGACGCGCCCGTGACCTGTGCATCGGTTGGTGGCGAAGGAATGGTGATGCCGCCGATTGTCACACCCGCAGGCTGCGCCGCCGGGGCCGTATTGACTGGCGTGCCGGTGAGACGCAAACCACCGCCGCGACTCACCTGAGCTTTCAGGTCAGCGTAAGATCCCATGCTTTGTTTCAACACGGTTTGGCCGCCTTCTTTTTGCCATTCATCGGCGAAAGCTTGCGCAACGCGATCGCCTAAATCACCGCGCGGCACCATCAACAGCGGCATCTGCTTTTGCTGGGCGCGGATATGGCGCGCAGCGTCACGCGCTTCATCTTCTGGTGACAGCGCGAAATAGCAGATATTCGGGCTATTTGGCGTGGCGTTTTGCGGCTGGTTAAGCGCCAGTACGTTAAGCGAAGTTTGCTCGGTAGAGAGCGCGGTGACCTGATCTTTCAGCAGCGGACCCACAACCACCGTCGCGCCATCCTGCTGCGCCTGCGCCAGCAACGCCGGGATCGGCTGGCTGCTGGTATCGTAAACTTTTATCTGCACGTTAGCGGGAGCGGGAGTTGAGGCCGCAACCGCTGGCGTTGCAGATGCAGCAGGTGTAGCAGGCGAAGAAGTCGATGCAGCATTGGCATCCTGCGTCGGCGCTGAAGGACTCACAGCGGCGTTAGGATCAACAGGCGCGGTGCTAGTCGCAGAAGCCGTTTGCGGGGCGGCGACGGGCTGTGCTGGCGTCGGCGCATTCGCCTGACCGTTGGCTGCGGCGTTAAAACCCTGCTGGATAGCATTGCCGTAAACCTGCGCCGCGCCGCTCATTGGCAACAGCAGCGCGACTTTCTCAATCGAACCCGGTTTGAAATTGATCACGTTATTCAGCGCGGTCGGCAACGTTTTGGACGCTGGATTATAAGGATAACGCTGTTGCCAATCCTGAATCGCGGCTTTCAACCGGTCAGGATCCTGCTTGCTGCTCTGCCACAGGTTTAGCAAATCAAGCCAGCCCTGCAATACGTTTTCGTTGGCGTTAATCGCGATGCCGCCGACCTGCTGTGGCGTCAGCTGGGTCAGTGCAAGCCAGGTGGCGTCGAGATTATCCTGATGCGCCTTGCCCTGTAGCAGCGGCTCCTGCGCAATATAGGCGCGCAGCAGCGGCAGGCTGGCCTTGCCCTGACTGGCGGTAATCAGCGCCTGATAGTAACGGGATTTCTGTTCCGCCGAGAAGTTTTCGGCATCCAGCTTGCTCAACGCGGTATTGGCCGCCGGATAGTTTTTCTGCGCCACCAGCAGTTCGCTATTCAGCAACTGCTGTTCCATAAACTGACTGTTGTTCAGCCCTTGTTGCGGCAATTGGCCCAGCTGCGTGGCGGCTTCGGAAACGCGGTTTTCACGTAACAGGGCATGAATCGCAAGTAATTGCCAGTTAGCCTTGTTATCATCACTGCTCTGCTGCGCCTGTTTCAAATAGTAGTCGGCGCTGCCGGTGCCCGCATCCTGTACGCTCTCTTTCGGCGACTGCGGAGCCTGGCTCGAACAGCTGGCAAGTAACATCGCCACGATAATTGCAGGGATCAAACGCCCCGTGCGGGTACGAAAAGTAGTTGAGGAAGGCATGCTGTTTCCAGTGATGTTTTTTTCAAGATGCTCAATATTAAATCGGCAATCCGGATGAAACAATGAATCAACACGATCAAGCAGATATTTCTGCATCAACGCTTTACGTGGTACCGACGCCAATCGGCAATTTGGGAGACATCACGCAGCGCGCCCTGGCCGTTTTGAGCCGTGTCGATTTGATTGCCGCCGAGGACACACGCCACACCGGATTGCTGCTTCAGCACTTTGCCATCAGCGCCAAAATGTATCCTTTGCACGACCATAACGAGCAGCAAAAAGCCGAACATCTTTTGACAAAACTTCAAGAAGGTCAAAGCATTGCGCTGGTTTCAGATGCTGGAACGCCGCTGATCAACGACCCCGGATATCATCTGGTACGTCGCTGTCGCGAAGCCGGGATCCGCGTCGTTCCCTTGCCGGGTGCCTGTGCCGCTATCACCGCCCTGAGCGCCGCCGGACTGCCTTCCGATCGCTTCACTTACGAAGGTTTTTTACCGGCTAAAACTAAATCGCGAAAAGATACCCTTCAGGCGCTGATTGAAGAGCCGCGCACGATGATTTTCTATGAATCTACCCATCGCCTGCTCGAAAGCCTGCAAGATATGGTCACCGTTTGGGGACCCGATCGCTACGTGGTGCTGGCGCGCGAAATCACCAAAACGTGGGAATCGATTACCGGCAAGCCGGTGGGCGAGCTGCTGGCGTGGGTAAAAGAGGACGAAACGCGTAAGCGCGGCGAGATGGTATTGATTGTCGAAGGGCACACCCACGACAGCGAAGCCTTGCCTGCCGAGGCGCTGCGTACTTTTGCGCTGTTACAGAAAGAGCTGCCTTTGAAGAAGGCGGCGGCGCTGGCGGCGGAAATCCACGGCGTGAAGAAAAACGCGTTGTATCGCTATGCGCTGGATCAGCAAGGCGATGAAAGCCAAGAAGAAAGTGACGAAGACGAGTAAGGTTTGCGCGATGCTACGGCGTTAAGTGACATCTACCCTATACATCGGCGCCTGAACCCCCTATAATTCGCGCCGGAGTTGACCAGACAGTCGCCGCTTCGTTGCCGTCCCTTTCGGGGGAGACAGATGGAGGGGAGGAAAGTCCGGGCTCCATAGGGCAGGGTGCCAGGTAACGCCTGGGAGGCGCGAGCCTACGACAAGTGCAACAGAGAGCAAACCGCCGATGGCCCGCGCAAGTGGGATCAGGTAAGGGTGAAAGGGTGCGGTAAGAGCGCACCGCGCGGCTGGCAACAGTCCGTGGCATGGTAAACTCCACCCGGAGCAAGGCCAAATAGGGGTTCACATGGTACGGCCCGTACTGAACCCGGGTAGGCTGCTTGAGCCAGTGAGCGATTGCTGGCCTAGAGGAATGACTGTCCACGACAGAACCCGGCTTAACGGTCAACTCCAACTCATTCCGCAACAAACCCCGCTTCGGCGGGGTTTGTTGTTTCTGGCGCATGGAAAAGAGGAATGACTGTCCACGACGCTTTTTATAAGGGCAGCGGCTTGACGGTCAACGCCAACTCATTGCGCAACAAACCTCGCTTCGGCGGGGTTTTTTGTTTTCAGACGCATGGAAAAGAGGAATGACTGTCCACGACGCTCTTTATAAGGGCGGCGGCTTGACGGTCAACGCCAACTCATTCCGCACAAAACCTCGCTTCGGCGGGGTTTTTTGTTTCTGAAAGACTTAACTAAACAGGCAAATCGATGAGCAGCGCTTGCAACGGCGAACAGGCTTTTACGGTCAACGTGTTTTCCTGATGGATAAAGGCGCCATCGCCACACACCAGCTGTTGTTCAACGTGCGTTTCACCGCCCTTAACGTGGGCCTGACCATGGACTGACTGCAAATAGGCGCGCGGTCCGTGAATGGTAAACTCAAGCTGCTCGCCCGCCGCAAGATTTATATGATGGATCCACACCTGCTGACGAAGTTGCAGACTGCCACCGTCGCCATCGGGCGAGGCCAGCAAACATTGAGTTTCGTCACCAATAACGACTTTCTGAAGCAGCGGGTTTTCCTGGGTGGGGCAAGCATCGAGCCACAGCTGCATTCTCGTCAGTGGTTCAGTTTGGCTAACATTATGCTCACTGTAGCTCACATTGGGCTGGGTAGAGAGTAGCGCCGCTTCGCCCGTGTTAACCAGCACGCTGTGGCCTTCGCTGTCGCGATATTCGGCTTCACCCTGCAACACGAGGTTAAGCACGTCGACGCGAGGATAAGTGCGGGGCTGTAAGCTTGCGCCGGGGGCTAAAATCTCCTGATTTAACACCCGTAGCGAGGCGTAACCCATTAATGTTGGGTCGAAATAGTGCCCAAAGGAAAAGGTATAACGCGCTTTGAGCCAACCAAAGTCGGCTTTTCCGCATTCTTCTGCTGTTCTGCTTTTAATCATGGCCGTGGCTCAGTCAAAATAATCGATAGATTAATGGTAAGCGTCTAGACGCACGATTGTTAGCCAGTTAATCTGGTCGCTATATTCAAATTTCCTGACAGAGAAAAAAATGGCCAAGGACCGAGCGCTAACTCTTGAAGCATTGAGAGTTATGGATGCGATTGATCGGCGCGGAAGCTTTGCCGCTGCGGCGGATGAACTGGGGCGCGTGCCTTCGGCGTTAAGTTACACCATGCAAAAGCTCGAGGAAGAACTCGACGTGGTGCTTTTCGATCGCTCAGGACATCGCACAAAATTCACCAATGTCGGACGTATGCTGCTCGAACGCGGCCGTGTTCTTCTTGAAGCCGCAGATAAACTGACCGTTGACGCCGAAGCTCTGGCGCGAGGTTGGGAAACGCACATTACTATCGTTTGTGAAGCATTGGCTCCGGCTGCGCAGCTGTTTCCGCTAATCGACAAGCTGGCGCTCAAAGCCAACACGCAGGTTTCGTTGATTACCGAAGTGTTGGCCGGCGCGTGGGAAAGATTAGAAAACGGCCGCGCCGATATCGTTATCGCGCCCGATATGCATTTTCGTTCGTCATCCGAAATCAACAGCCGCAAGCTCTATAGAATAATGAGCGTGTACGTTGCCGCGCCGGAGCATCCGATTCATCTTGAAGCCGAACCACTTTCTGAGGTGAGTCGCGTGAAATACCGCGGGATTGCCGTCGCCGATACGGCACGTGAACGTCCGGTTTTGACCGTGCAACTTCTTGATAAGCAACAACGTTTAACGGTGAGCAGCCTGCAGGAAAAACGTCAGGCGCTGATCGCTGGTTTGGGTGTCGCGACGATGCCTTACCCAATGGTAGAGCAGGATATCGCCGAAGGTCGTTTGCGGGTAGTGAGTGCCGAATACAATCGCGAAGCCGATATTATTATGGCGTGGCGTCGCGACAGTATGGGTGAAGCGAAAGCCTGGTTTCTGCGCGAAATCCCTAAACTGTTTCATTCGCGCTAGGTCAGCAAAACGACTCCTCCACCAAAATGCGCGAGGAGTCGATTTTACTCAGCCAAATCGCGTGTCGCGGCCGTGAGGCGAATCCAAATCCTGCGCGGGCCCGATCGAAATAATGCCGTAAGGATTAATCGTCGCGTGACTGCGGTAATAGTGATTACGGATGTGTGCCAAATCGACCGTTTCCGAAATTCCCTCTAACTGATAGATATCTCTCAAGAAACCGTACAGATTGGGATAATCGCTGATGCGATGTCTGTCGCATTTGAAATGCGTCACGTAAACCGGATCAAAACGAACCAGCGTCGTCCAAAGGCGTAAATCGGCCTCTGTTAACGTATTTCCCGTCAGATAACGGCGTTTTTCCAGAATAGTTTCAACCTTATCCAACGCGGCAAACACGCCGTTAACGGCCTCATCGTAAGCTTCCTGCGTGGTCGCAAAACCGGATTTATAGACGCCATTATTAATTTCTGGATAAATCCATTCATTAAGCGCGTCGATTTCCGTGCGTAACGTTTTCGGATAAAAATCACCGGCTCTTGCCCCAACGGCATCAAATGCGCTATTGAAAATGCGCATGATGTCAGCCGATTCATTACTGACAATCGTTTGCTGCTTTTTGTCCCACAGGATAGGCACGGTGACACGGCCGGTATAATCATCTTGCGCGCGCAGATAAATTTCATAGGCAAAATCATGATGATAAAGCGTGTCGCCCGTCGCGCCCGGAAAATCAGTAGCGAAGGTCCAGCCATTTTCCAACATCAGCGGATGCACTACGGAAACGGAAATCAGATGCTCAAGACCCTTCAACGAGCGCATGATCAGCGTGCGATGCGCCCACGGGCAGGCGAGTGAAACATACAGATGATAGCGATCTTTCTCGGCGGTAAAACCCCCCACGCCGTGCGGACCGGGCTCACCGTCGGGCGTTATCCAGTTGCGGAACTGTGATTCGGAACGCTTAAAACGTCCGCCGGTAGACTTGGTGTCGTACCACGTGTCCTGCCACTTACCTTCAACCAGTTGTCCCATGATGAATTTCCTTTTTGTCCCGCGCCAAACTCCGGCGGGTAAGACATTGAATGTAATAAAAGAAAAGGGCGACGTGATTAATCACCTCGCCCTTACTGTTTTATCGATGATTCACTGCATTAAGTATAGCGCGTCATCGTGGTCATCGAAGTTGGGTAAGAACGTCGGCTTACCAGTTCTTTTTCAACAAACGGTCGATGCTGAAAGCGCCCGGGCCTGAAGCAAACAGCACCAGGAAACCGCCTGCGATTGACAGGTTTTTCATAAACATCATCTGGTTAACGGCAACGCTGAAATCAACGTGGAAGATAACCGCCGTCAAGATAGTGAAGATGGCGGTAATCAGCGCCGTGGTGCGCGTCAGGAAACCAAACAGAATCGCCAGACCGCCGCCGAACTCCAGCAAAATAGTTAATGGCAGGAAGAAGCCTGGCACACCCGCAGAAGCCATGTAACCGGCCGTCGCGGTGTAAGCATGCATTTTGCCCCAGCCTGCAACGATGAAAAGAATTGGCATCAGAATACGGGCTACTAGCAAGGCTGCGTCATGGACTTTGTTCATTTTCTTTGACTCCGATAAGAAAGCACCAAAAAATTTGGCTTTATATTTATGTTTTGATTTTGGATGCATCGGGCCTGTATCCCCCGTCACAGCCTTGTCTCTGTTGATGGAGCTGATAATAGGGGGAAATTTCACAGTTTGTTAGCAAGTAAAACTGTCGTAATTCATCAAAAAAACTGAATTACGCACAAAAGGGTAAGAAAGGTCATGGGAAGAGGTTTTAAGGCAGGGGTTTTGCGATGAAATTATTCGCGGCGGATAGCCTTTACGCTATTCGCCGTGAAGGGGAAAATGTACAAGAGATGGGTCGAACAGAAACGGGAATGGATTAAAAGAACGCGTTTGGGAATTAGTTTTTGCTTAAGGTCTTACGGAACAGGCGAACCGTCCCCCAAATGCTGAAAGCGCGTTTTGACCAGCGGATAAGGCGGCTCGGATGGCGAATGCTGTAAACGGCAACCGCGCTCGAAGCGACGACCAAATACTTACGCATATCAACAACCTTGAGCCACGTTTGATCCAGCTTGGTGGTCGAGGTCAGCCATTCCTGTTTCGCGACCACAAGATCGGCGCGTTCGCGCTCGATCTTGCGGAGTAAACGGACTTTTTCGATAACCGGAGAAGGCTTAGGCGCTTTCGAATGATTACTCATCGTGATCAACATCCTTATCCAACAAGGCTCGGTCAATCTTCAGCTGGCGGCGCGAGGCACTCAACAAGGTTGAACGTCTAGCTTTACCCAGCGTCCAGGCACCCAAAATAACCGCCAATAGCAGAAGCACCGCTGTGGTGGTCGCCATGGCTGTCAAACGATAGGCCGGATCGATAGCGAAAAATAGCACGACCAACAGGCTCATTAATCCGAAAGCCGTAAAAATCAGCGTGATGCAAGCCATCAGTAACAGCTGGAAAAGATTAGCTTTTTCTTCTTCCAGCTCGACGACTACTAATCTTAAACGGGTTTCAACCATCCCCACCATAATGGTGACGATGCGTTGTGCGCTGTCGATAATGCCTCTTCCTGGCCCGTGTGCGGGAGTTCTCGGAGTCTCAGCCATAATATCAACGACGGGCTAGAAGAACGCCGATAACCACGCCGATGGCGGCACCGATACCTACGCCAGTCCAAGGTTTGTCGTGGACATAATCGTCGGCTTTGCTGGCGATCTCTTTGGTTTGGCTAGCAATTTTATCACCGGTGTCGCTAAGGCTAGCACGGGTGTCTTTCAACAGACCTTCGGCTTTCACGCGCAGGTTGTCGAGTTCGGCTTTCGACTTATCCGTGGAGGTTTGGAGCACTTCTTCAAGCGTATCGGCCAAAGATTTCAGTTCGGCACGCAGGTTCTCAGACGTTGGGGTAGTAGCCATTATTCGTCACTCCATAACTTTATGATAAGAATATTAAACATAGCGGATTTTAACGGCAGTGCAAATGCGATTTCTCTGGGTCACGGGCATTGCCGGCAATCTGCTTTAAAAGTAGGCGTCAGCGCTTATCGAGTAGAGACTTCGTTCAGCTCGTGCAAGGCTTCATCGAGCTTTTTCTGCTGCTTGGCAATTTTGCTTTTATTGCCTGTAGCCTGGGCTTTTTTCAATTCTCTTGTCCGTTCGTTCACTTTTTCCTGCTTTTCGGCAATTTTTTGCTGTTGAGCGGACTTAAGTCCCGTTTCCGTACAGTGGGCCTGACTTTCGGCCAGCGCTTTCTGTAAACCCGCGATCTGTTCTTTATTATTGTGCTGGTGGGCATATTCAAGCTGTTGCTTGATGTCCTGCTGCTTGGTTGCGCAGGTTTCAACTTTCGGCGCAGCAAAGGCTGAAGAGGCGAGGGCCATAGCTGGAATAAACAGCAGCGTTGCGACAGTTTTGTTCATGATTTTCTATCCTGTTAATCACTGTTTCAGAAAACACTCGCTCGAGGCGCGAACTCCTTGCGCGCTCTAACGAATTGCTTGGCACGTAACGTTTAGAACGTAATGTTTAGAACGTAATGTTTGGAACGTCATGTTAGGCAGTTAGGCAACTATCTATCGATGCAATAACTATAGTGAGGAGGGGGCAGGTTGGCTATTAAGCGGACTCTTAAAGCACTTAAAACAGAAGAAAATGTGCGCTCAGCCCACTTTTGGGCGATCTTGAGCGAACTTGCTGGCCCATTCGTGAGAAGGCTCGGGACTATAAGGCTGGACGGTGTAATGCCCGGGCAGCAAGGCTTTCAGCGTTTCGAGCGCCAAATGTTGCTGGCCTGAAGAGTGCAGGCGAACCACCAGACTGCCATTGGCGGGAGTGATGCTGTCGATTTGCACGCCGTGCTGGCTGAGGCTTTGATAGAGCGTAAAGCCGTCGGGCAAGTCATCGCCTTTTTGTATCACGCTGATTTTCAACGCATCGCTCGTTTCGGGCATTTTAGGCAGCGCGATAACGCCGACGGTGGTCAGCATCAACAGCAAGACAATGGCGGCAGGCCAGAGGATCAGGCTTTTGGAAAACGCGAGTTTCGACATCAGCAAGGTCCTGCCAGAGAGGAAAGTTTTTCAGCTTTTACTTCATAAATGCGGCGCTTCATGCATTTTTACCTTTCGCCAAACGATCGGCCTTTTTCTTTTTCCATAACACCACCAGCGAGCCTACCAGCCCAATAACCAGCAACAGCAGCGGCAAAATCATCAGGCAGAGCATCAGCTGGTCTTCATACTTTCTGAAGATCGGCGTTTTGCCAAGCACGTAACCCAAGCTGGTAAGAATGACTATCCATAAAAAGGCGCTGATCCAGTTGAAGAACTGGAAACGGGCGTTGCTTAAACCGGAGAGTCCGGCAATGGTCGGCAATAAGGTGCGAACAAAGGCCAGAAAACGTCCGACTAACAGCGCCGAAAGGCCGTGACGATGGAAAAGCTGGTGCGCACGTTCATGATATTGCACGGGAAGATGACCCAACCAGCCCTGAACCACGCGGGTGTTACCGAGCCATTTACCTTGAATGTAACTTAACCAACAGCCTAGACTGGCGGCGATGGTTAACAGCGTGATCGTCAGCGGAAAATTCATCGCGCCTTTTGCAATCAGCACACCCACAAGAATCAGCAGACTGTCGCCCGGCAAAAAGGCGGCAGGGAGCAAACCATTCTCAAGGAAAATAATCACGAACAGCACGATATACAGCGTCCAAATCAGCGAAGGATTGGCCAGCGTTTCGTAATCCTGCTGCCAAAGGGCATGCATAAGTGAGCTGATAATTTCCATGTGGCTTTAGAAACTCCATTAAATTCATTTGGTAAGAGATCAATCCACGGAGAAACAGCCTCAACGCCGATGGCTTACCGAGTGGGTGAGTTTTCCGTTATGCATCATGCACAAAGCCCGCGAAGTAATGATGAGACATCCGCAAGAAGGCCGTAAGAAAACTGGTCTAACTGTAACAAAGTATCAATCGGCGAAACAGTCCATTCTTCCGATAACTCACCTCATAAGGGCAGTAAAGAGAGCTTTTTACATTGGCTGACATTACTGGACGCGTCATGACAGAAGTGAAGATGTTAAATAGGTAAAAGCCTATATTTCTTTAAATTTACATTTTTAACATCACAGTCACATTGTCAGCGAATCGCAATCTCGATAGGATAGCGAACCAAATGGTTAACTATGCAATTTAACCTCTCGCTTTCTGCCAACGGCTCCCAGATTCGGAACTCGAGCAGAAGGTCTCGTTTCGCACTGGGATATTTCATCATGTCGCTTTACTGGTTCGCGCAGGGGATTGGTTTACTGGCCTTTTGTGTCGGTATTACCATGTTTTTCAGCCGCAGCGATCGCCGTTTTAAACAGCAGCTTTCTGCTTACAGCGCCATTATCGGCGTGCATTTTCTATTGATGGGGGCCAACTCGGCGGGCAGCGCGGCGTTGCTAAACTCCGTGCGCACCCAGCTTGCTCTGCGTACGCGCAGCGTGTGGGTGATGATGGCGTTTATTATTCTTACGCTAAGTTTCGGATTGGGTAAGGCCAAACATTTGATGGAGCTGCTGCCGGTTATCGGCACGGTCGCCAGCACGTGGGCACTGTTTCGCACCAGCGGCTTGAAAACGCGGGTTATTATGTGGTTTTCGACCTGTGGTTGGGTGGCACACAATATCTGGCTGGGTTCTATCGGCGGCACGCTAATCGAAAGCAGCTTTCTGATTATGAACGGTTTTAACATCATTCGTTTTTATCGAATGCAGCAGCGCGGTATTGATCCTTTTGCGATCGAAACGCAAATGGAAAAGAAAGAGGCGCAGGTAGAAACAGAACCGGCACCCTTGTAGCAAACGCAAACGCAAACGTAAATAAAAACGAAAGCGCTATTTTTCCAGTTTCAGCGGCGGTAACTGACCGAAAATGCTCAACAACCCTTCGCCCCAACCTTTGCGGATCATCGCGAAATACGGGTGATCTTCGGTAATTCGATGCTGCTGGCTGGCGCTGAAACTTTCTTTCGGGTAGATCATCACATCCAGCGGTAATCCGACCGACAGATTGCTGCGCAACGTCGAATCCATAGAAATCAGCGCGCACTGCATCGCCTGTTCCAGCGGCGTATCGTAAGTCAGTACGCGATCGATAATCGGTTTGCCATATTTGCTTTCGCCGACCTGAAAATAGGGCGTGTCGTGGGTCGCTTCGATAAAGTTTCCCTGCGGGTAAACGTGGAACAGCCGCATTCCCTCGCCCTTAATCTGACCGCCCAACAACAGGTTACAGCTAAAATCGGTCATACCGCCCTGATTATCGCCACTGTCGCGAGCAATCACTTCCCGCACCGTTTCCCCCAGCAGGCTCGCTGCGTCATACATCGATTCGACATTGAGCAGGCTAGGGCTCGCCGCATCTAAACAGCGGCGGTGCAACAGGCTGAGAATGCTCTGTGTGGTCGCTAAATTGCCGGCACTCTGAATTACCAGCATGCGTTCATCACTCTGATGAAAAACATGCAGTTTGCGGAAAGTGGAAATGTGATCCACCCCGGCATTGGTTCGTGAGTCCGAAACAAACACCAGGCCAGAGGACAATCGCATGGCCACACAGTAAGTCATACTCGTTACCCGTTATAAAGAAAGAGATTAATGGAAAATGGCGCTACTGCGGAACGTCCAGCATCTGGACCGCCGCGACAGTATGCATGTCTTCACACCCGCCGCCCAGCCGAATGCCGCGCACCGGACAGGCATCAAGATAATCTATCCCGATAGCGAGTTTCAAATGCTGATTGGGCTGACAGGTATTGTTTGTCACATCGAAACTCTGCCAGCGATCGTCTATCCACGCTTCGGCCCAGGCGTGGGTCGCCACGTGTTCCGTATCCTGGCTGTAAAGATAGCCGCTGACATAGCGCGCCGGAATGCCCAGACTGCGGCAACAGGCCAGAAAAACGTGGGTATGATCCTGACAGACGCCCTGCTGCGCGCTAAACGCCTGCGCCGCGCTGTCTTTTACGGTCGTGGTGCCCGGACTGTAAGGCATTTTCAGCAACAGCTCGCCCATCAGCTTGCACAGACTTTCGTGTTGCGTTTGCGAACGATAATAGCGCGAGGCGAAATCGCGAATCGCGCCATCGGCGTGCGTCAGCGGACTGGCGCGTAAAAATACCAGCGGCGAAAGATGGCCAAAGTTGTCATCTTCGACGTTATCTTCAATTTCCACCACGCCGTTGGCTTCGATAGTGATCGCCTGATGCGGCTGGTCGAGGGTTAACACGTGCAGCACGTTGCCGTAGGCATCAATGGTGCGCGTCGCGTATTCGGGCAGGCTCAGCTCCCAGGTCAGGATTTTCTGATGGCTGGAATTTTGCGGCGTCAAACGCAAATACTGGGTGCTGCGTTTAACCTGCTGCGCATAGGTGTAATGCGTTTGATGACTGACATTCAGTTTCATTGTGCCTCCAAATAAGTTTGGTGAACGCTTTCGGCAATCGCATTGGTCTGGCTGAGAAAATCATTCAGCCAGTCGCTGAGGCCGATCTCCTGAATTTCTGCGAGGGTCGAGAAGCGTAGCTGGGCATGCAAAGTGTGGGCGCGACGGCGTGGCAGATTGCCCGCGCTGCCGCCAATCAGTTCGAGCTGCTCGGTAATCACCTCAACGCAGGCCAGCAGCGAGCGCGGCAATTCACGACGCAGGATCAGCAAGTCGGCGATGGTTTCACGGCTAAGCTGCTGTTTATAAAGACTATGGAACGCTTCTCGAGCGCTTACCGCGCGCAGCAGCGTGTCCATTCGATAGTATTCGCGGACCGGATCTTCGTCGGCATCCAGCAGCTGATTTTTGGCTTCAAGCAGGCGCGCGGTGCTGTCGGCGCGCTCAAGCATGGTGCCGAGACGAATAAAATAGAGCGCGTCACTGCGTAACAACGTGCCGAACATGGCGCCGCGAAACAGGTGCGAACGCTCTTTTACCCAATCGAAAAAGCTGTCTGCGCCGGCGGATCCCACTCCCTGACGGCGGATGATTTTCATTTCAATCCACGAAGCGTTAATGCTCTCCCAGACTTCCGAAGAGAGGCTGCCGCGCACCGCGTGAGCATTGTTCCACGCCATTTGCATGCAACTGATAATGCTGCTGTGATTGTTACTATCGATAGCGAAAAAGTGCAGCAGGTTATTCATCGTGACCTGCTGATAGGTTTCGTTAAACAAATTTTGCGTGCCGGTCAGCAGCAGCGGCACCAGCAAGTCATGATTACTGTCACGAATCGACATCATCGACAGCTTGTTGGTGACGTCCATCAAGCGGGCGATGTTTTCGGCGCGCTCGAGATAGCGGGCCATCCAATAGAGTTCACTGGCTGTTCTGCTTAGCATGCGTCATCCTCCAAAACCCAGGTGTCTTTAGTCCCGCCGCCCTGCGACGAGTTGACCACCAGCGACCCTTCGGCCAGCGCCACGCGGGTTAAGCCGCCGGGCACCAAACGAATTTCGGCGCCGGTGAGGGCAAAGGGGCGCAGGTCGATATGGCGCGGCGCGAGGCCGTCGTCGACAAAAGTGGGGCACGTCGAAAGCGCCAGCGTTTCCTGCGCGATGTAGTTTTGCGGCCGCGCTTTGAGCAACTCGCGGAAGGTTTCGATTTGCGCCTGCGTTGACTGCGGACCAATTAGCATGCCGTAACCGCCCGCGCCGTGAACCTCTTTCACCACCATTTTCTCGAGATTGGCGAGCACGTAAGAGAGATCCGTCTCTTTACGACACTGCCAGGTGGGCACGTTATTAAGGATAGGATCTTCGCCGAGATAGTAGCGGATCATTTCCGGAACGTAAGGATAGATCGACTTGTCGTCGGCGACGCCCGTGCCGATCGCGTTGGCCAGCACCACATTTCCGGTGCGATAAACTGACAGCAGGCCGGGCACGCCGAGCATCGAATCGGCGCGGAAGGCCAGCGGGTCGAGAAACGCATCGTCGAGACGGCGATAAATCACGTCAACTTTGCAAGGTCCGGCGGTAGTACGCATAAATACCGCGCCGTCTTTCACAAACAGATCCACGCTTTCGACCAGCTCGACGCCCATCTGCTGCGCAAGGAAACTGTGTTCGAAATAGGCGCTGTTAAAACGGCCCGGCGTAAGCACCACAACGGTCGGATCGTTGACCGGCGTGCTTTCGCGCAGCGTTTGCAGCAGGTGAGAAGGGTAGCGAGAAACCGGCGCGATGCGCTGCTCGCTGAACAGTTCGGGATACAACCGCATCATCATTTTGCGGTTTTCGAGCATATAAGAGACGCCCGACGGCGTGCGCAGGTTGTCTTCCAGCACGTAATATTCGCCGTCACCGCCGCGCACCATGTCGGTACCGGCAATGTGCGCATAAGTATCGCGATGTAAATCAACGCCCTGCATGCAAGGTTGATACTGATCGTTTGCAAGCACCTGCTCAGCGGGAACGATCCCTGCCTTGAGGATTCGCTGGTCGTGATAAATATCATGCAGAAAACAGTTCAACGCCTGCACCCGCTGACGAATACCGCTGTCCAGCATCTGCCACTCTTTGGCCGGAATAATGCGCGGCACGCTGTCGAAAGGGATCAGCCGCTCTGCGCCGTCATCATCCCCGTAAACGTTAAAGGTAATTCCCACCCGATGAAATAACAGCGCGGCTTCTTCTTTCTTGCGCTGAATGGCCTGTTTATCGGCCTGCTGTAACCATTGCCAGTAGGCTTGATAATGGCCGCGATGCTGCCCTTGTGCCATTAACATTTCATCAAAAAAGGGCGAATCGAAAAGGTCTTTATTAATCATCATCACCTCACTGACATAACAGGCTAGGGTTTTTGCATACCTAAAATTCGACTACGCAGAGTGGATCAGGCATAAAGTGTGCCATCGTGCAGGATCTCGAAAAAAATGACCTAAACAGTGAGGGATCGCGCATTTTAAGTGCGCGTTGCGGCGCTCGACGCCAAAAAATGAGCTAAAAAAGTGCGTCCAAACGATCGTTGAGACTCTTTATGAGCAGTAATGGGGCAGGCAATGGATTGCGATAGGGAACGGATTGCGAAAGTGAATGGGATAAAACAAAAAAGGCCAGCGCGTGGCTGACCCTTTGCAGAAGAAAGAAGAGTTAGCGACGAACCGCGATAGCTTCAATCTCGATTTTCACATCTTTTGGCAGACGGGCGACTTCAACGCAAGAACGCGCCGGGAAAGGGGCGTTGTGCTCGGTGAAGAAGGCTTCGTAAGTAGCGTTCACGGTCGCGAAGTCGTTAAGGTCTTTAACGAAAACGGTGGTTTTCACAATGTCAGCCACTTTCAGGCCGGCCGCTTCAACGATAGCCTGCACGTTTTCGAGTGACTGACGCGCCTGCGCGGCAACGTCGTCGGCCACAGCGCCGGTTTTCGGATCAACAGGGATCTGGCCGGAAGTGATAATCATGCTGCCAAGATCAACGCCCTGCACATAGGGACCGATAGCAGACGGAGCGTTTTCTGTACTGATTTCGCGAGACATACTCGTTCCTTGTAAATAGTGAGCCTGAGGCTTAAAGACCATTTTCAAATGAAAAGAGTCACTTTTAATAAATCTTTCGTCGCCACAGTATAGGGAGCGGGGCGCAAGAAATCATCCCCGGAATCTCCCGCGTCGGCCACTAGTCGTTATTCAATACAACCTGATGCTCAAACTCTTTTTCACAGTACTTACACTGCAAATGCACGTCGTTGTGGCGATTTTTGACTGCAAAACTGGAGTTGACCGGCTCGAAGCGGCTAATGCAGTTGCCGTTCGGGCAGCGTAAAACGCCTTCGATGCGATCGGGCAACGTCGGTTGCAGCTTTTTGACCACCACGTAATCGTCGATGCGATTCACCGTCGCATTGGGCGCATAAACCGCCAGCTGATTGACCTGCGGCTCGGTCAAAAAGGTATTTTCGATTTTGATAATGTCTTTGCGGCCCAGCTCGTTCGACGGCAGATTCAGGCCGATAGTAATGCGCTGGTCGGTTTCGGTCAGTTTAAACAGCGACAGCAGCTTAAAGCCAACGTGCGCCGGAATGTGGTCGATAACGGTGCCGCATTTAATGGCTTCAACCTGGAGTTTGTTATCTTGAGTCATGGGGCGCTCCTTATTCGGCGGTGTCTGCGTTTAAAACCAGTGCCAGCAAGGCTTGGCGTGCGTAAATCCCGTTACCGGCCTGCTGGAAATACCAGGCGTAAGGGGTGCTGTCGACGTCGGTGGTAATTTCGTCGATGCGCGGCAGCGGGTGCAACACTTTCAAATGGGGTTGCGCATCGGTCAGGTCGGCGGCGCGCAGAATAAACTGGGCTTTGACGTTGGCATATTCGGACGGGTCCAGACGCTCTTTCTGCACGCGCGTCATGTAGAGAATATCCAGCTCCGGCACCACTTCATCGATGCTTTCATGCAGGCTGTATTCGATGCCTTTCTCTTCCAGCAGGTTCAGAATATATTCCGGCATCGCCAGCGCATCCGGGGCGATAAAGTAGAAACGGTTGCCGTTAAATTTCGCCAGCGCCTGCGCCAGACTGTGTACCGTGCGGCCATATTTCAGGTCGCCGACCATCGCGATTTTAATGTTGTCGAGACGGCCTTGCGTTTCGCGAATGGTGAACAGGTCAAGCAGGGTTTGCGTTGGATGCTGGTTGGCACCGTCACCCGCGTTGAGAATCGGAATACCGCCCGAAAATTCGGTTGCGAGGCGCGCCGCGCCTTCCTGCGGGTGGCGCATCACAATGGCGTCAACGTAGGTGCCAATCACGGAAATGGTGTCGGCCAGCGTTTCGCCCTTCTTGCCGAGCGACGTGTTGCTGCCGTCGGCAAAACCCACGACCTGCGCGCCTAAACGATGAATCGCGGTTTCGAATGAAAGTCGTGTACGCGTGGAGGCTTCAAAAAAGCAGCTGGCGATCACTTTATGTTTCAACAGCTCAGGCTGCGGATTGGCTTTGAGGCTTGCGGCGGTGTCCAGCACCAGCTCAAGCTCTTCCCGGCTGAGATCGTTAATTGAAATAATGTGTTTTTGATACAGCGGATTAGCCATTGTCGCTCTCCTCTACGATGACAGACAAAAAAAAGCCCCTCAATGAGGGGCTTTAGCGATCGAATTCTTTTTAATAACAGCGGGATCAATAACTGATAGATCAATAACAACGCTGAAAGACAACGGCTGGACGCCGCCAGCAGGCACTGGGTTCGGTGAAGCGTCGAAGCGCAATGTAGCGATATTTTTCATGTCAGTCTCCCGGCAAATTGTGGCGCATTATACGCGCACGAATCCTGCCTGCAAGGGGGTGAACTCACCTTTTTGCTTTCCCCCATTTACCTTTGAGCAATCGGTTGGCCTTCGACCTTTTCAGCGAGATCATGACTTTTCTTCGCCAGCGACGCATGCCGCTCATTCGCTCAGGCTCTTTCTGTTTATGTTCTATCCACACTACCTGCCAAGGCTGCAAACGCATTTGTCCGGTAAAGGTTTCGCCACCAATCAGGTCCTGACCTTCGATCGAAAGTTTGAAGGTTTGCGGCTGACTGCTGATGTTCGAAATGCAGCTGATTCGGTTATCGGTTTTCGGATCAAAACGTTCGATCGCAAACAGTTTGTCGCCTAATTCGAAAACGCGCTGACCGGCCTGCGGCGAGAAAGCGGGGCGGGATCGACGGATCGCGATCAGCTTTTTCAACCCGTTGAACACCTCCGATCGCAGCGATCCTGTAGTGTCGAGCTCTTTCTCCAGCTCGTCGAGCTTGAGCTTTTTACGGTTAATCCGTCGACTGATACCCGACTGATGCATGCCATCAAGGTCATTTTCGCTGCCAAGCAGGGAGTGAATATAGAGCGCGGGCACGCCGAGAAACGATAGCAGCAGCGCCTGTGCGGCCAAAAACTTGCGGGTTTTCAGCTCGGTGCTGTCGTTAGCTTCGGTAATGGCGCTGAGATAATTAATATTCAATTCATAAGGCGAATGGGTGCCGTCGCCATTGTCTTTATAAGAAACGCGTCCCTCTTTGCGCTGCGTCTCCTGCGCCATGTATTTTCGTTCGTCATCGTCAAGGAAGGTTTCGGTAGGACGCAGCCCGATGCCGTCGTGACTCGACAGGAAATTGAAGTAAGTGGTTTTCGGATAGTGCGCTTCGGCGTTCAGCCCCTGCGCCCACTGGGTCAGCTTGCGGGTATCTTCGCGCAGGAAAGCGTGCAACGTCAGCGGCGGCAGCGCGAACTGATAAACCATGTGCGCCTCATCGCCTTCACCAAAATAGCTTATGTTTTCATGATGCGGCACGTTGGTTTCGGTAATGATCCGCGTGCCCGGGATCACTTCGTCGAGGATCGTGCGCCACAGTTTGATGATGTTGTGCGCCTGCGGACGGTGAATACAGGTGGTGCCCATCTCCTTCCAGATATAGCCGATCGCGTCGAGGCGAATCGACTGTCCGCCGCTGGCCGCGTATTGCAGCAGCACGTCGATACTTTCAAGTAAAACCTTGGGATTTTTGAAGTTAATGTCGATCTGATCTTCGCTGAAGGTGGTCCACAGGTAGAGCTGGTCACCGTCCGCTTTAATAAACGGCGTGAGCAACGGCGACGCGCGCGGGCGCACCACGCGGCTGTAGTCCAGCTCGGGCTTGGCTTCGATGAAATAGTCGCGATATTCGGGCTCGTCGTTGATATAACCTTTGAGCCAGGCACTCGAGCGCGAGATGTGATTGATTACGCAGTCGAACATCATGTTGAAATGGCTCGAAAGCTGCTGAATGTCGCTCCAGCTGCCGAGATGTTCGTCAATGCGCCGATAATCGATCACGCTGAAGCCATCGTCCGAGCTGTACGGATACATCGGCAGAATATGAATGTCGCTGATGCTCTCTTTCAGATGTTTTTGCGCGAAATTGTTTAAGGTCGCGAGCGGCGCCTGGTCGGGCTGGGAGATCGTGTCGCCATAGGTAATCAGGTAAACGTTGGTGCCGTCGACCCATTCAGACGAACGGTGCGCGCCGTGCCGCCATTTGTCGCTGAGACGAAGAATCTTCTTTATCAGATCGCCAATATGTTCTTTAGGATAAACCCTGCTTAACAAGCTTTCTAAACGCAGCACAAACTCGGGATTTACGGCGCCCATAACACTTCCCTTTTCTGTTCACATGGTCAAAGGTTAGTAGAAAAAGTACGCAGTGGACGAGTAAAGGCGCGTAAAGAGGGGTAAGCGAGAGGAGAAGACGAGCAGTAAAAAGCCTGAAAAGTCAGCCCAACAGATGCTGTGGGCTGACTTGATCAATTTGTGCTTATAGCGAGCCGAGGGTCGCGACCATTACCGCTTTGATAGTGTGCATGCGGTTTTCAGCCTGATCGAAAACCACGCTGTGGGCGGATTCGAAAACCTCATTGGAAACTTCCATGCCGCCTTTCAAATGATACTCTTCGGCCATCTGACGGCCCAACGTGGTCTGATCGTCATGGAAAGCTGGCAGGCAGTGCAGGAATTTTACCTGCGGATTGCCGGTTTTGGCGATCATCGCCATATTCACCTGATAGTCACGCAGCAGGTTGATACGCTCTTTCCAGACTTCTTTCGGTTCGCCCATCGACACCCACACGTCGGTGTAGAGGAAGTCGGCACCTTTTACGCCCGCGTCGATATCTTCGGTCAGAGTGATGGAGCCGCCATTTTCCTCTGCCAACTGCTGACAGCTGGCGACCAAATCGGCATCCGGCCAGCAGGCAGAAGGCGCAACCAGACGCAGGTCCAGCCCGCACAGCGCCGCGGCTTCGAGCAACGAGTTGCCCATGTTATTGCGCGCGTCGCCGAGATAGGCGAGGGACATCTGCGACAGCGCCTTGCCCGGCAGCTGCTCCTGCATAGTCAGCAGGTCGGCCAGCAGTTGCGTCGGGTGGAATTCATCGGTCAAACCGTTCCACACCGGCACGCCCGCGTGTTCGGCCAGCGTTTCAACATTCGCCTGACCAAAACCGCGATACTGAATACCGTCGAACATTCTACCCAGCACGCGCGCGGTATCTTTCATCGACTCTTTATGGCCAATCTGGCTGCCACTCGGGCCGAGATAAGTGACCTGCGCGCCCTGATCGTAAGCGGCAACTTCGAAAGAGCATCGCGTACGCGTCGAGTCTTTTTCGAAGATGAGCGCAATGTTCTTGCCCTTCAGGTAAGGCTTCTCGCTGCCATTCTTCTTGGCAGTTTTTAGATCAGCAGACAGCTTCAGCAGGGTTGCGATTTCTGACGGGGTAAAATCCAGCAGCCTAAGAAAATGGCGTTTGTTTAACAGACTCATGTGCCTATCTCCGAAACATTTATAATGAATTAAAATTCAATTTATATGTATGAATATGCAAATACAACCCCAAAGTATAAAACTTTGTCGTTTATAGTGGAGGAGAGCCGTCTGCTGTGTGAAAATAGCGTCTAAACGTCATATTGATTGAGGACTGAGGCATGGCAAACCGTGAATTGCTGGACGAACAACGTGAAGAGACCCGCTTAATCATCGAAGAGCTGTTGGAAGACGGCAGCGATCCTGACGCGCTTTACACTATTGAGCATCATTTCTCCTGCGAGAAATTCGAAGTTTTAGAGCGAGCAGCCGTAGAAGCTTTCAAGCTGGGCTATGAAGTGACCGACGCTGAAGAGCTGGAAGTTGAAGACGGCTCAATGGTGATGTGCTGCGATATCATCAGCGAAGTCGCGCTGAATGCAGAGATCATCGACAAGCAGGTCGAGCAGCTGGTGGAGCTGGCCGAGAAAAGCGGCGTGAACTACGACGGTTGGGGCACCTATTTTGAAGACCCTAACGGCGAAGACGGCGATGATGAAGACGAGTACGAAGACGACGAAGAAGAAGATGAAAACGTCGCCGAGAAGAAGTCTGTTGATAAAGATGACGACGGCAAACGCCATTAATCACCGTTAATCGGCTGCGCGTTGATGATACGGCGTTGGAAGCAGGCTCAAAAATGCTCATTTACCCGCGTAAACTGCGCTTTTTTCGCCTACTTCCGCCTTGTCTCCCCTTAGCTCGCCGGATTAACATCTTTGTTATCTCGAATAAAATTAGTTATCTCGAATAAAATTTGTTATCTCGAATAAAAAAAGCCGACAATTGTCGGCTTTTTATTTGCTTAAACAGAAAGTTACAGCGTTTTTAGCATCGTGACTTCGCAGTCGACGTGGCCGGTGCTGCCAAGCGCGCCGTCGATGTGCTCGAAACCAAGATGCTCATACAGCGCGATAGCCTGAGTCAGGCTGGCGGTGGTTTCGAGGTAACAGCGGGCAAAACCCTGCTCTTTGGCGAAGGCCATCGCCTGCTGTGCCAACCGTTTTGCCAGACCTTTACCGCGCAGGCTGGACATAAAATACATCTTTTGCAGTTCACATAAATCGTCGTCGCCGCCAACGAGTGGCGCTACGCCGCCGCCGCCCGCTATCTCGCCATTCAGCTCAACCACCCAGTATGCGCTGCGCGGCTGGTTGTAGATCTCGCATAAAATATCCAGATTCGGATCGGCTACGGTATAGCCTTTGTCGGCGGTCAGGCCAAATTCGGCCGAAACCGCGCGGATCACTTTCGCGATCGCGGCATTGTCGTCGCAGGTTATACGACGCACTGAAACCGTAGCTTGTTCTTCTAACACTGCTGTAGTCATCACTCGCAACCTTTCATATAAAACACGGGGGGTTGATTGATTTAAATTTCTTATAGGGTGATTGCATGATTCTCTGCATGCTTCTTTGCAACTAATAGCGCGTGCAGCGGCATTTTGCAATTGTAAAAAAAAACGGCAGAGCTTTCACTCCACCGTTTTTAACACAGTTTTTAGCATCGTTGTAGCCGCTGAAAATTACAGCGCCGCGATGGTAACCTGCTGTTCCTGAATCTTGACCTTCGCTTCGGCACAGGCTTGCAGACGTTCGCGCTCTTTCGCGACCACGGCTTCTGGCGCACGCGCCACAAAACCTTCGTTCGACAGCTTGGCTTCAATGCGCTCAACTTCGGCATCCAGCTTGGCTATCTCTTTGGTCAGACGCTCCAGCTCGGCTTCTTTATCGACCAGACCGGCCATCGGGATCAGCAGCTCGGCACCTTCCACCAATTTGGTGACAGAAACCGGACCTTTGTCGCCCGCAGCCAGCACGGTAATCGACTCGAGACGCGCCAGAGACTTGATAAAGCTCAGGTTCTGCTCGACACGACGCTGAGCATCGGCGCTTGCGCCACGCAGCAGCAGTTCGAGCGGTTTACCCGGCGCGATGTTCATCTCGGCACGAATATTACGAATCGCGATAATCGCCTGTTTGATCCACTCGAGATCAACCAGCGCGGCGTCATCGGCTTTCTCGGCCGAATATTCCGGGAAAGGCTGTAACATAATGGTGTCTGCAGTAATGCCTTTCAGCGGCTTAACGCTCTGCCAGATGGTTTCGGTGATGAACGGAATGATCGGATGCGCAAGACGCAGCAGGCCTTCCAGCACGTCAACCAGCGTGTGACGCGTTCCGCGCAGCTGCGCTTCGGTGCCGCCGTTCATTACTGGCTTGGTCAGCTCCAGATACCAGTCACAGAACTGGTTCCAGGTGAATTCGTACAGAATGCTCGCCGCGAGGTCGAAACGATAGCTGTCCAGCGCGTCGCGGTAGGCTTTAACCGTGCGATTGTATTCAGCCAGGATCCAGCGGTCGGCCAGAGAGAGGTCGAGCTCGCCGCCGTTCAGGCCACAGTCCTGATCTTCGGTATTCATCAGCACAAAGCGGCTGGCGTTCCACAGCTTGTTACAGAAGTTGCGGTAACCTTCAAGACGCTTCATGTCCCAGTTGATGTCGCGACCGGTCGAGGCCAGCGCCGCCAGCGTAAAGCGCAGGGCGTCGGTGCCGTGCGGCTCGATGCCGTTCGGGAACTGTTTCTCGGTGCGCTTGCGGATTTTCTCGGCCAGCTGCGGCTGCATCATGTTGCCGGTACGTTTTTCCAGCAGGTCTTCCAGCGAGATGCCGTCGATCATATCCAGCGGATCGATCACGTTGCCTTTCGACTTGGACATTTTCTGCCCTTCGTCGTCGCGGATAAGTCCCGTCATATAAACGGTATTAAACGGAACCTGCGGTTTGCCGTCTTCGTCTTTCACAAAATGCATGGTCATCATGATCATGCGGGCGATCCAGAAGAAGATAATGTCGAAGCCGCTGACGACCACGCTTGAAGGGTGGAAGGCTTTCAGGTCCGGCGTCTCGTTTGGCCAGCCCAGCGTGGAGAAGGTCCACAGGCCGGAGGAGAACCAGGTGTCGAGCACGTCTTCGTCCTGGCTCAGCGTGACCTCTGCGCCCAGATTGTTTTCACGACGGACTTCTTCTTCGTCGCGGCCCACGTAGACGTTGCCTTCTGCGTCATACCACGCCGGAATGCGGTGACCCCACCACAGTTGGCGCGAGATACACCAGTCCTGAATGTCGCGCATCCAGCTGAAGTACATGTTTTCATACTGTTTAGGCACGAACTGAATCTGGCCGTCTTCTACTGCTTCTACCGCGACTTTCGCCAGCGGGGCAGTGCGCACGTACCATTGGTCGGTCAGCATTGGCTCGATAACGACGCCGCCGCGATCGCCATAAGGAATGGTCAGGTCGTGCGGTTTAACGTCTTCCAGCAGGCCGAGTTCGTCGAAGGCGGCAACCACGGCTTTACGCGCGGCAAAGCGCTCGAGGCCACGGAACTGCTCGGGGATTTCGTTGCTGCACGCGTCGCTTTCTTCACCTTTGGTATCAAACACTTCGGCAGTCTGACGGATATCGCCGTCAAAGGTCAGAATGTTGATCATCGGCAGGCCGTGACGTTTGCCGACTTCATAGTCGTTAAAGTCGTGCGCCGGGGTGATTTTCACGCAGCCAGTGCCTTTTTCCATGTCGGCGTGTTCATCGCCCACAATCGGAATGCGGCGGCCGATCAGCGGCAGAATCACTTCTTTGCCGATCAGGTCTTTGTAGCGCGGATCTTCAGGGTTAACGGCAACGCCGGCATCGCCCAGCTCGGTTTCCGGACGGGTTGTCGCGACAACTAAATAGTCTTTGCCATCGGCAGTTTTCACGCCGTCGGCCAGCGGATAACGCAGGTGCCAGATCGACCCTTTGGATTCGCGGTTTTCAACTTCGAGGTCAGAAATCGCGGTGCGCAGTTTCGGATCCCAGTTCACCAGGCGTTTGCCACGGTAAATCAGATCTTCTTTATACAGGCGCACAAACACTTCGCGCACGGCGTTGGACAAGCCTTCATCCATGGTGAAGCGCTCGCGCTCCCAGTCCACGGAGTCGCCGAGACGGCGCATCTGACGGGTGATCGTGCCGCCCGATTCCGATTTCCATTCCCAGATTTTGTCGATAAAGGCTTCACGGCCATAATCTTTACGGGTTTTGCCCTCTTCGGCGGCAATTTTGCGCTCGACAACCATCTGCGTGGCGATACCGGCGTGGTCGGTCCCCGCCTGCCACAGAGTATTTTTACCCTGCATGCGCTGATAGCGGATCATCGCGTCCATGATGGTTTGCTGGAAAGCATGACCCATGTGCAAGCTACCGGTCACATTCGGCGGCGGGATCATGATGCAGAAGCTTTCCTTACTGGTATCTTCGTTAGGCTTGAAATAGCCCTGTTCTTCCCAGTGCTCGTAAAGCGGTTGCTCGATATCTTGCGGGTTATATGTCTTATCCATTTCGCTTCGTTATTCTGTAGTCGTTGTATTGACGTCGGGCGGTGTCGCCGTGGTCAAATTGAAGCCGACGCTGCGATAGGCTTTGTAGCGTTCGCGCGCCAACTGCTTTAAGGAATCTTCGTAAGGGACGAAGTCTACCACTTCATGGAAAGCGGTGGCAAAATCTGCAAACTGCCCAAGCAGGCTAATCAGCAAATCTCGCGGCGCGTTTCCACGTTTTCCGGGCCAGCAAAGCTCGACCGGCGCGCCGAAACGCGGGCCTTCACCAGCCAGATTGTGTGGCACAAACTGGTCGGCCTCACGTTTCCACAGCGCCTCGTCCAGCCGCTCGGCCTGCTGCTGGTCGTCGCAGGCAATCAACACGCGTTGACCTGCGCGGTAACGCTGCGCGGCAATCTGGCAGGCCAGCGCTTCGTGACTGCTCAGCGCGTCGCCGCCGTCTGGAGAATCGAGTAGAAAAAATGTTGCCTGTTTCATGGGTGCCTTCCTGACACCGTCCTCGCGCGCATCTGGTTGAGATATATCACGAAAGGACGGGTTTGCAGCTGCGGGCGATTAATCGTCGCCGTTGAGACCTGCACGGTTTAACAGGAACTGGGACAGCAACGAAACCGGACGCCCGGTCGCGCCTTTGTTTTTGCCCGAACGCCACGCGGTGCCGGCGATGTCCAGGTGTGCCCAGTTATACTTCTCGGCAAAGTGTGACAGGAATACGCCCGCGGTGATAGCGCCGCCCGGACGTCCGCCGATATTTGCCATGTCTGCAAAGTTGGATTGCAGCTGCTCGTCGTATTCGTCGCCCATTGGCAGACGCCACGCGCGGTCGCCCGACTGCTCGGAGGCCGTAATCAGCTCGTGCGCCAATGGATTATGATTCGACAGCAAACCGGTGATGTGATGACCCAGCGCAATCACGCAGGCGCCGGTAAGCGTGGCAACGTCGATGACCAGTTCAGGGTCAAAACGCTCGACGTAGGTCAGCGCGTCGCACAGCACCAGACGGCCTTCGGCATCGGTATTGAGCACTTCAACGGTTTTACCTGACATGGTGGTCAAAATGTCGCCCGGACGGAACGCGCGACTGCCCGGCATGTTTTCACACCCCGCCAGCACGCCGACCACGTTCAGTGGCAGCTTCAGCTCGGCCACGACGCGCATCACGCCGTAAACGGTCGCCGCGCCGCACATGTCATACTTCATTTCGTCCATGTCGGCCGCAGGCTTGATGGAGATACCGCCGGAGTCAAAGGTCAGGCCTTTACCGACCAGCACAATCGGCTTAGCGTCTGGATTCGGATTGCCTTTATATTCCATCACCGACATCAGCGATTCGTTTTGCGAACCCTGTCCGACCGCCAGATAGGCGTTCATGCCGAGCTCTTTCATCTGCTGCTCGCCAATCACTCGCGTAGTGATGTTGGTGCTGAACGCATCGGCCAGCTGGCGCGCCTGAGAGGCAAGATAGGCCGCATTACAGATGTTTGGCGGCATATTGCCGAGATCTTTCGCCGCTTTAACGCCGTAAGAGATGGCCAGACCGTGAGCGATCGCGCGATCGCCACTGTTTAGCTCGCGACGAGTCGGCACGTTAAAGACCATTTTACGTAGCGGACGACGCGGCTCAACTTTGTTGGTTTTCAACTGGTCGAAAGTGTAAAGCGACTCTTTTGAGGTCTCGACGGCCTGACGCACTTTCCAGTAGGTATTTCTACCTTTAACGTGCAGCTCGGTGAGGAAGCAAACGGCTTCCATCGAACCGGTGTCGTTTAACGCGTTGATTGTTCTCTGGATTACTTGCTTGTACTGGCGCTCGTCGAGTTCACGTTCTTTACCACAGCCGACCAGCAGAATGCGCTCGGACAGAATGTTTGGAACATGGTGCAGGAACAGGGTCTGGCCCACTTTTCCTTCCAGTTCACCGCGGCGGAGCAGGGCGCTAATATACCCGTTGCTGATCTTGTCGAGCTGTTCAGCCATAGGAGATAGGCGGCGAGGTTCGAATACGCCGACTACAATACAGGCACTGCGCTGTTTTTCCGGGCTACCGCTTTTTACACTGAACTCCATGCACTCTCCTGAATCTTAAAGACAAAGGCGGGGGGTACGGATAGAATGGGGCATCCGTTACGCTCTCCCGTCATTGATGTAATGACCTGTGTTAATCTATACAGCGGTAAATTTTATTTTTGGCGCCTATAAGCATCTTCCTATAGGTCACCCAAATTTACGGTGGTGTAATACTATTTTAGCTGTGAAGGTTGCCATATGATGAGAAAAAATGACGGATTAGCGATGAAATTATCGATTTTCCTGCAAAAAGACAAGTTTTCACAGGCGTATTCAGCGTGATCATCATTAGATATCTGGTTAGGGAAACCTTCAAGAGCCAAATTGCGATCCTGTTTATTCTGCTGCTCATCTTCTTTTGTCAGAAGCTGGTCAGAATACTGGGTGCGGCGGTTGATGGCGATATCCCAACAAACTTAGTCATTCAGCTGCTTGGGTTAGGCATACCCGAGATGGCTCAACTCATCCTGCCATTGAGCCTTTTCCTGGGCCTGCTGATGACGCTCGGCAAGCTCTATACTGACAGTGAAATCACTGTTATGCACGCGTGCGGGCTAGGAAAAAGGTCACTAATCGTTGCTGCCATGGTTCTGGCGCTGTTTACCTCTATTTTCGCAGGTATTAACGCGTTTTGGGCCGGTCCGTGGTCATCGAAACATCAGGATGAAGTGATGGCCGATGCGCGTGCCAATCCGGGTTCTGCTGCGATGGCTGCCGGTAAATTTACCCCCTCTTCCGATGGCAGCTCGGTGCTGTTCGTCGGCAGCGTGCAGGGCAAAGAGTTCCGCAACGTTTTCCTTGCCCAGCTTAAGCCGAACGGCAATCAGCGGCCATCCGTGGTGGTCGCCGAGCACGGGCACATGGACCAGCGTCCAGACGGCGCCCAGCAGGTCACGCTGGATACCGGCACCCGTTATGAAGGCACCGCGCTGCTGCGCGATTTCCGTATCACCAACTTTACCGATTATCTGGCCGTGATTGGCCGTCGCGCCGTCACCGTTGACAGCAGCGATGCCGAGCAGATGAGCATGACGCAGCTGGTTCAGTCGCCAACCAAAGAGGCGCGCGCCGAGCTGAACTGGCGTCTGACGCTGGTGGTTTCCGTGTTTATCATGGCGCTGATGGTGGTGCCGCTCTCCGTGGTCAACCCGCGTCAGGGCCGCGTGCTCAGCATGTTGCCGGCGATTTTCCTCTATCTCATATTCTTCCTGCTGCAAAGCTCGTTGAAGTCGAACGCAGAGAAAGGAAAGCTCGATCCGGTGGTTTGGATGTGGGCAACCAATCTGATTTATCTGGCGATTGCGGTGATCCTGAACCTCTGGGATACCCTGCCGATGCGTAGAATTCGTGCACGTTTGAGAGGAGCGGCCTGATGTTTGGAGTTCTGGACCGTTATATCGGCCGCACGATTTTCAACACCATTATGATGACGCTGTTCATGCTGGTTTCTCTTTCGGGGATCATCAAATTCGTCGATCAGCTGCGTAAAGTCGGGCAGGGCAGCTATTCTGCGCTGGATGCCGGGATTTACACCATTCTCTCCGTGCCGAAAGATATCGAAATCTTCTTCCCGATGGCCGCGCTGCTTGGCGCGCTGCTGGGGCTTGGCGCACTGGCAACGCGCAGCGAGCTGGTGGTGATGCAGGCGTCTGGTTTTACCCGTCTGCAAGTCGCGACTTCAGTCATGAAAACGGCTATCCCGTTGGTATTGCTGACCATGGCTATCGGCGAATGGGTTTCACCGCAGGGCGAGCAGATGGCGCGTAACTATCGCGCAGAACAGATGTTTGGCGGCTCGCTGGTGTCGACGCAAAACGGCCTGTGGGCTAAAGACGGCAACGACTTTATCTTTATCGAGCACGTCGCGGGCGACAATCAAATTACCGGCGTGAATATCTATCACTTCGACGATAACCACAAACTGCTGTCCGTGCGCTACGCGACCTCCGCCCAGTACAACAACGGCAGCTGGCAGCTTTCGCAGGTTGATGAATCCGTGCTTGGCAGCCCGACCACCATTACCGGTTCACAAACGCTGAATGGCGAATGGAAAACCAACCTGACGCCAGACAAGCTCGGCGTGGTCGCGCTGGACCCAGATGCGCTTTCGATTAGCGGGTTGTACAACTACGTTAAGTATCTTAAGCAGAGCGGACAGGAAGCCAAACGCTATCAGTTGAACATGTGGCGCAAGATTTTTGCTCCGCTTTCGGTTGCGGTAATGATGCTGATGGCGCTGTCCTTCATTTTCGGGCCGCTGCGCAGCGTGCCGATGGGCGTGAGAGTCGTAACCGGTATCTGTTTCGGATTCCTGTTCTACGTGCTCGACCAGATTTTCGGCCCGTTGAGTCTGGTCTACAGCATTCCGCCGCTACTAGGCGCGATCCTGCCCAGCGCCCTGTTCCTGTTCATCAGCGTTTATCTTCTTCTCAAACGCAGCTAATCAGGCACTGTTATTCGATAATGGTCGACTATCTAGAACAGACAATCGAAAGACAAAAAAAGCAGCTCACTCGAGCTGCTTTTTTACTTTTATAGCTTTCCAAAAGCTGCTGTAGCTTTTCAAAAACTGCACTAAATTTCGTTATTACGTACCAAATCTGCGACCAGCTCGTTTACGCCGTCAGACATGTTTTTAAACTTGCTCAGCTCTGAACGGGTCACGACGATAAACACGCCAACGCCGCGCTGCGGCACCATCGCCATATAAGTGATGAACCCACCGCCGCCACCGGTTTTCTGAATAATGCGCGGCAACAGCGGCGTAGGCGCCATCGTCACCCAACCCATTCCCAGCTCGTAGGCCTGACCCGGCACGTCCATCCCTTTAAGAGAAACCAAATCCGTGCGGCGATACACCATCTTCTGCGCCAACGCAGCCGTCTGACTTTGCTGACCGTTTAATGAAGGAATGAACTGCTTCATCCAGCGGCCCATATCTTCCGGCGTGGAATAGACGCCGCCACTGCCGATAGCCGCCGTGGTATTGAGGCAAGGACTCGGACGCAGGCCCTCCATCAGTCGCGCGCACTGCGCCGGAGTTGGCGTGAAAGTGGTGTCGACCATGCCGTTCGGCTGAGTAATCAGCTCGCGAAATAGCTGGGTATAAGGCTTGTGCGCGGCGTCTGCCAAACCATCGGCCAGCAGATCAAAGCCCAGATTCGAATACGCGGCGTTGGCACCCGGCGGCGTTTTCAGCTGGGCATTTTGCAGCCAGCTCCAGCGCTCGACCCTATTCGGCCAGGTAAATACCGGACGATGCGCGACACCGCCCGGCTGCTCGCGTGGCAGACCGCTGGTGTGCGTTGCCAGACTGAGCAGGGTAATCGGTGAAGTAGGGCTGTAATACGGAACGAAAGCGTTGCCTGGCGCGTATTTTCGTAACGGATCCGTCACTTTTACCGTGCCCTGTTCCGCCATCTTGACCAGCACTTCGCTGGTCATCAGCTTGGTCAGCGACGCGATGCGGATTAACGAATCTTCACGCGGACGCAGGCCCGAACCGGGTTTAGTTTCCCCAAACGAGCGGAATACCTGCTGATTGTTATCTACGACCACCATCGCCATTCCCATGGCGCCGCTGCCGTAATAGATGTGTTCTGCATGGTCGTCGACCACTTGAGAAGCCAGACGTTGTGACTGCGCCTGACTCAACGCTGGCAGGCTGGCAAAGGCCAGCGCCAATAGCGAGAGGGAGAATTTTTTCAACAAACGCGTATCCATTTTAAAAAGGGGGAAGGGTAAGGTTTGATTTATCTTAATGTGATACGCAAAGAACCGCATGGGGAATTCGCGGCTTCATAAGAAAATTTACAGTCTTTCTCTTTTCCGGATGATTATCGAAGTCACAGGGCAGATTTTTATTCGCAAACGGCAATTTTTTGTCTGAAAATCAAGCGGGAGAACCTGTTGTGGCTGTTTTTTCAGCACTTGGAATAAGAAGCGAGGGATAAGTATTGCGTAGGGTCACGGGAGAGGTATAATGCACCCGTTTTCCGCATACTACTTGCAGTGCCGAAGTGGCGAAATCGGTAGACGCAGTTGATTCAAAATCAACCGCCGCGAGGCGTGCCGGTTCGATTCCGGCCTTCGGCACCATTAGTAAGTATGAAAATCAAGTCACCTCAAGGGGTGGCTTTTTTTTTGGAATTTTTTCAGGGTCTGCAAAGTTTAGTTCTGCTTTTTGTACGCTGGTCATAATTAGATTTTAAAACAGTTATTGGGACGATGCGCGGAAAGCGTAAGCCGCTGGAACCCTCAGCGTGGATCAAAATACGTGCACCTTATGAATTACTTATGTTTTATACCGAATTAGAACCCTGCAAAACACGGAAAAATGCCATCTGATGGGCTGTTTATTTAGGTGATCTCAGCTATCGCTCAGCACCAAAAAACTCGCGTTGTGAGCTTTATTAGAGTGATAGAGAGTTCTACACTGTGTCATCATAAAAGCAGTATTCAAAAATTTAGCCTGTGAGAAAGAAGCGTTCTTACAGTTATATCGAAGGCAGGAGCCATGACTAGTCGCCCGCAAATGATTATTAATGTTCTTCAGGCTAATCCTGATGAACAGTTCACAGCTCGTCAGCTAGCCCAAAAGATCATAGATCACTACGACGTAGAGCTTGCCGACAAGCGTCGAAACCCACGTTTTTCCAACCATGAAGATTTCTTGAGCCAAATAGCCGCTGAAGTTGGGGGGAAGTAGAACCGTTCAGGCAAAAGCAATGTGTTCGCAGGTTATGACACGTGACAAGCCGCGGCCTAGGCTATTTTACTGGGGTAAAGGAAGTGATAATGCTGTACAACAAGAGTCATACTTGGACATTCATCCGACTCCATCTGCTGAGACGGTAAGTTTTTCTGAGCATTCCCTTTACCCGCTTTTGATTAAATACCTTTCCGAAGAAGAAGAATTGCTTTGCCGCCGTATCGATGAAAAGCGTTCAAGCAACAACAGAGGGCTTGGAGCAAACCATTGGCTTTATCCTGATATTGTAGCACTGCAGCCTCTCGATAAAGGCTGGGATAGCGTTGTGCAAAACTGTGTACGATATAGCGAAGGGCGATTAACCCGCTTATGGTCGTTTGAAGTAAAACGTCAGCTTAACCGTAGTAATGTTCGAGAATGTTTCTTTCAGGCGGTGAGTAATTCCAGTTGGGCCCATTTTGGTTATCTGGTCGCGACCGAAATAAATGAAGATAAGCAGCGTGGTGTCGAAAGAGAGCTGCAGATGTTGTGTGCATTACATGGCATCGGTGTGATTCTGCTTAACCCGCAGGATCCGGGGAACAGTCAAACTCTCATCCCGGCACGAGAGCGGACAAGTATTGACTGGCAATCCGTTAACCGTTTAGTGGTAGAGAACAAAGATTTTAAAGAGTTTATCGATCTGGTATCTGATTATCATCAGACTGGAAAAATACATAAAGCTTTGTGGAACAAATAAGCCAAACTGGCAAGAACTCTTGTTGCGATCCTAAATTTACAGGATCGCTAGTCACTTTTCTCCTCAAAAATGGCAGTAAGCATTTGGCATTTCTGCTAATTAAAACATCATGTTATTACTCTTATCCTTAATCCGCCTCAATTTTATTTTTACCTCACCGGTATTTCGTCCAGATTATCTTCCCGCAATCCTAATACCGCGTTATACCCTGTCATCAGCATGAGGTTGCACAAGAGTCTAAACGGTACTTACCTAGATGCTTGGTCATATAAAGAGAATCTTTGGCCCAGCGTTGCTATACCTTCTAATTTAAAACTAGATGAGGTCGATGAAACTTTGCCACGGGTAAAGTGAGATTATCCAGTACAACTACGAATTTTTTCATGCTGACTCCTGTAACAAAACATTCTAATGAATTTTCCTATCTGATTAACGGTATTCCGCAATTCTGAGCAATGAATAAAATAAAAAAGACTACAAGTAAGGTAAATAGCCAAACAAGTGAAATAATTCCACCTGAATTTAATTTTTTTATACAAAGCCAAAGTATCAAGGTGATGGCGCTTCCTATGAGTATTGCATGTATTGCCAATACAAATACGACCAGCCCTAACATATTAAATCCTTATGTAATTATTGAAAATAATGAAAAACTCTACTGAATAAATTATGTATTCACCCATAATCAATTATTATTAATATTTGAGTGCATACGGCTTTTAGAAGCTTCTAGTGCCCTTGTTAGCTTATAATAGGGTTCTGTAGAAATAATTGAGGGAACTGGAGGGATGGATAACTCACCTTTATTGAAATAGCTGTCATAGCCTTTCGTCCAGTCAGCACGCGCACGAAGCTCAGCCATAAAGGCCTTGTCCCAGGTTGCATCACAGAAGCCAATAGGTAAATCAAAGGCAGCGACCTGTTCCATAAATTCGGGACTGTTTGGCAAGGTACTGTGATCGGTGGGCTGTGATATAAAGGACCCCACGCGGATTCGGTGTTCTTCGTCCGTTTCAAGTCTCATCTCTGGTTTTACTTTTGGATAATCTTTACCTGTAGGACGATACTTACCGGTTGGTACCTGAATTTTTGGGTACATCAAGACATAGTTTGCAAAGGTGTCGTCGTTGGGTAAATTTGTATCTACATCATACTGCCCCCAGGCAAACCCTACTCGAGATTTAGGGTGTTTATCCCAATGTTCCCCATCACCTTGGCGTGTCTTGTCAAAATCTGCCATAGCAGAAGCTGCAATAGGTTTCGGGACTTCTTCGGCATTGATATCGATAGTCTGAGGATTTGGTGTGTTATAGGTCAGAAAATCACCACCGTCATCCCAAAAAGGCTTGCCATCAGGTAGTGGCCAGAACGGTGTTTTAGGGTTAGGTGCAGTTCCACAGGGCGTGGCCCGAGCCATCATTCGCTGAAACAGATGTTTTTTATGCCCTGTAATGAGTTTGTGTGGCTCTTGCTTGGTGATGTTGGGTAGCCCTTGCCAGCCAAGGCTGAGTAAAGGCGAGGAGCCCATCACGCGGTCGTGCGGATTGCAGTAAATATAAAAACGCCCGTGATTATCTCGCTCCGAAATCCATCTGTCGGAAGTAGTAGTTTCTTTTAATTGCTGTTTTTCCACTGCCGGATATGTCTTTCCTGAAGAAACATAAACATACTCAGCAGTTTCAGTTGTCGTGACCTGTGGGATTTTTGATTTATGCTTTATCAATGGAGTCCAGGGGCTATTTTCTTCAGATTTCCCAACAATTAAATCTTTATATTTATCAAGCGTCAGGAAAGTTGCGCGCTCTGCTACTTTATTAATGATGGCTTCCAGCGTTTGCTCCCGAGCCTTATCCGATATGATTTCGTTATCCGGCAGAGAAAAGTTATCTGCCACTTTTGTTTTCATCGCGTATGGTGAATTCAGAATAAATAATGCATCCGGTGCTTTTTTTGCAAGAGCAGTTGCTGCCAACGCGATCATAGTTCCCTGACTGTGTGAAATAATGCTTACAGTATCTCTTGGATATTCTTTTCTGATTAAATCCAATAAATCAGCCAGTCTTTTAACGGCGTGAGCATAATATTTACGCGGCGGCGCGCTAGTCAGTAAACGATCAAAATCAGGGGCAAAGTCTTGTACCTTAATTGGTATATGGCGTAATCTTTCATTAAAACCAGTTTCCCCCCATAGAGAAACCAAGTTATTGGTTCCGTTCTGGAATGGACCTCCCCCCCAAAACCAAGGCCCTTTGGCCTGTAGCGCTTCAGGCTTCAGCCCCTGTTTTTTCAACGCGCGGTAATCTTCGTTTTGGCGGTTGACCAGCGGAATAAGGTATCTATCTTCCTCTCCCGCTGCGGAGTGGTATCCCCAATAAAAACGGACCACTGGGGAGTTTCCCGCATTCAGCAGTTTGCGATCTTTCTTATAATTTTCAGAATCAGAGGGATCGTCGCAATTGTACTGATTATATTCCAGCATATAAGGAGTATCTTCCAATCCCAATCGGGTATTTAATCCTTCACATATATTTTTTTCAGCGCTTGCAAACCATTCGCCGGTAGAATTAACCCCATGTACAAAGATGATAATGCCGGGATAATGTGGCGGAGGCTGGCATTCAGCCCTAACTTTTACGTTCTTAGGAGACAAACTACTCCGAAAATATGGTTTCCCGTTGTCATCAAAGATGCAGACTGATTTACGCGTAGGGTCTTTTATCTTTTCCATTTATGTATTTCCATATTATTTATTAATGAACTTTATATGTGTAGGTTTGATTTTATTATCGCAATGAAAATATTCATCTTTTGAGGGTATAGGATGATTAATATTTGTAGACAATAACCATTCGTAATCAATTGTATTTTTTTGTGGGATTATAAATTTTTTGCTGTATTTAGAGACTGTACTGTTTTGTATGAAAATAGCATCGTTGGTTACGGTTGCAATAGCATCTATGAATATTTCGCTACTGATTGTCGTATTGTTTTTGTTGTTTAGGTCTATGTATTTTATAAAAAACTTTGAGTATCCATACTTGTAATTAACATCTCTACTTGGATATGCAATGATGCTATCATTGGCTGCATAAATAAATCTACCTTTAAACGCTAATGTGTCATTTGCTTTGCTCACTGACACTTCATTTTGAGGCCTTTTATCTGCTCCCTCATAATCAGCCAGAACCTTAATTTTTTTATTCGTATCGTTATAATAAACAAATCCGCCGTTGTGACAGTCCAAGTATTGCTCCAGCGTAAAGAAACGGTGATCGTCAATGCGGTAAACGACCTGCGGATCTACGTCGATTTCAACATCCCTGATAGCCCTGCCACCGGAACCGCTGGGGAATCCAAAGCCAAAACTTCCGCCGACTGTCGGGAGCATGGAGATAACTAGGCCTCCAATAATCCATATTCCAAAAAATATAGCCGCCATCACCCCGATTACTTTCAACGCCTTTCTGATATCACTGGTTTCATTTTTATTACTCATAATCAAGATCCATTTTTAATTATCACATCCCGATTGAACACTTTCAGTGTCAACCCATCTTAGTCAGAAATGTATTTTAAGCGTCGTGGTTTAATAGTGTTGTCACAGTGGAATTGGTCATCTATAGACACTCTGTTGATATGAACTTCTGAAGCTGGAATCCATTTATAATAATCTGATTTTTTTGGGATGATGAATTCTTTGAAATGTTTTGGAAAGGGATTGTTTTGAACATAAATAGCCTCATCCGTGACGGTGTTCGTATTGTAATTCGATGGTGAAACCTCAAATTTTGCATTTTTAGATGGGGTGCTGATATTTTTATAAGCTATATAATGAGTAGAGTTTCCGTATTTATAGCTCACGTCTCTAGTTGGATAAGCAATCACATTGTCGCTGGCGGCATAAATAAACTTACCGTTAAGTGAAAGCACATCGTTTAGCTGCATTGTTGTAATTTCGTTTTGAGGCCTTTTATCTGCTCCCTCATAACCAGCCAAAACCTTAATCTTTTTGTTCGTATCGTTATAATAAACAAATCCGCCGTTGTTGCAGTCCAAGTATTGCTCAAACGTAAAGAAACGGTGATCGTCAATGCGGTAGACAACCTGCGGATCTACGTCGATTTCAACATCCCTGATAGCTCGGCCACCGGAGCCGCTGGGGAATCCAAAGCCAAAACTTCCGCCGACTGTCGGGAGTATGGAGATAACTAGGCCTCCAATAATCCATATTCCAAAAAATATAGCCGCCATAACACCGATTACTTTCAACGCCTTTCTGATATCACTGGTTTCATTTTTATTACTCATTATTAATGTCCATTTTTAATTATCACATCCTAATTTAACACCGCGATCTTCAACGTATCCACACCAATAATTTATTTTTTGTAAAATAGATAAGAGTCTGTTTCGCACTATTTAATATTGACGAGATCTTTTTGCCTCTTTATTTAAATTGATCTATTTTTTAATTAATAAGAATTAATAAGTGCTGCATGTAATTAATTACTTGAGATACGTTGATCGACGCCAATCTGCTCACCCATATTATCTTCATTGTCGCGCAGAGCGGATAAAGTGCGGCTCAAGTCGACGATTTAATATGGCCCGCAAACCAACGGTAGTGCCAATCATCGTGACAACCAGAGTCAGGATCAGCGAGAGTGCGCCCCAAAAAGAAAATATCCAGTCTGGAAAGAGATGGCCGAGAGACCAGAACATTACCAGATTGAAAAGCAGTGAGGCGACTAGGCATCCGGCAGGGTAGACATCGCTGGGCAACTGGCTGTAATAGTCAGACTGAACCGGCGCTTCTGTTCCGACCACGACTGCCCAGCCTGACTCTTCTATACCCGCCAATATCCATTGGCTACCTTGATCGTGCGTGAGTCTCTCGGCGGCGGTGCCGAGCATCAGCCAGCTAGAAAGAGGACCGTATCCTCCGCAACGTTTGTCGAAATCAAGCTGTCCACCCATTGGGGCTTCTTTGCGCAGCGGCAATTTCAGGTCGTGGACAACGGCATTGAGTTTTTGACGTAGGGAGTCGGTTAGTCCGGAGAACCACACCAGACTAATAGACTCCGCCGGTTGCTGCGTCATATCGTGCAGTTCAAGCAACTCTTCCGGCAAGTTTTTTAGATTCAACGGCATGGCTCTAAAAAGCTGGGGGGCATTTTGTTGTGCTTCAGCGTTGAGCAGGCTGTCGGGAGAAAGCAGGAGGCCGGTAGCAATTTCGCCGAGAGGCTTTTCTTCCACACCCTCGTAGTAGAGCAGTGCAATAACGATAGAGGGTGTCTGTGCGTCCAGACAGGACTCTAGAATTTCCAGAGACGCCTGCGGCTCGACAGGTTTTATCTGCAAGGCGTATTCGGGATAATGCGTTTTCCAAAGTTCTTCGAGGTAGAAAATGTGTGTTTCATTGACCTCCGTTTGCGTCTGCACGTAAAGACTGAATGTTTGTTGTCTGGGTAAACTCAGCGCATTAATAGCGTTTTTAAACGACATCAGAATACGGCGACAGATGATTTCAAAACGATAAATGCCTGGCGGCACATCCTCGTCTGGAAACAGCAAAATGGCAGGTTCTTCTTCATCGTCTTCAGAAAGATACAAATCCGCAGCCTGCGGGCAGAAATTCAGGTTAGTAGTAAAGTTAACACTATCAACGATATGCAGATGCTGATGAGTCCAATTTTGCCACGCAGCGTGAGAGTCTGCTTGCCAGTATGTCCAGCTGTGATATTGCAACGCTTCGGCTTCCCATGAGAGAAGATAAGCAGACAGGCATGACAATATCGCGACCAGCGTGAAGCCGGTCAGCGACAGGTAATTGCCTGAAGATAAAGGGTTAACTTGGGTTGATGGCGCATCCAGCGCCACCCAGACTACAGCCAGTGCAATGGCCAGCAGAAAAATTAACACGCAAACCCATGGCGACCATGCTGGCGGCTTTTGTCGCGATGCCGCCTGAGGAATTGACCAGCTCATTATTTGAACCCTACATCAGGCAAGCTGGCATACACCACCGATCCGCATTCGGTTTTACAGCCCTGCACCACAATGCCCTTTCCCTCCTCGTCATAACCCGGCTCGCATTCGATAATACGGTTTGGGCCGTGTCTAGGGCAGCTCACGCTGTCGTTTAGCAGCGCGGCATTTTTGCCTCTGATTTCAAACGTCGATGAAGCAGAAATGACTGTGCCGCCGTGAGAGGTTTTATCGCCAAGAACCACTACATTTTTCATGCGAGTTCTCCCTGTGATTTCTTAGCCTGGATGAAAGCGATATTGATTTCCTCGGCCTCTTTCACCGCATCTTTATGACGCTGATCGGCATTGGCATCTGCGTCTTTGCGGATAAGGGGGGGAAGTGGGGGGGCAATAAATTTGCCCGTTTGGTAATAAGGATCTGAATTCAAGTTTGTCCAGTCGGCCATATCGCGCAGCATCATCATCTGGTATTCGTTCTGACCTATATTGCAGAATCCTATGGGTAAGTCATAGGCCACCACTTGCTGAAGAAAAAGAGGGTTTTGGGGTAATTCACTGTGGTCGGCAGGCCGGGATATATATTGGCTAATACGAAAGCGCATTTGCTCTACGCTTTCTCTGTCCATATTTGGTTTGTCATGGGGAGAGCTTGACTTGACAGGGAATGTTCTTCTCTGCATGTAACCATACAGCTTGATATAATATTTGAAGGTAATGTCATTGGGTTCTTTTGATTTAGGATCTATTTGTCCCCATCCGTAGCCATAATCACCATAATTTTTGTCAGTAGGATAGATTCCATTAGCAGCCAGATCAGCGGGTAAACCCTTAATGCCCTTCCGTTCTATATCGAGATTAGCCAGCTGCTCAGCAGTGATAGGCAGGGGGACCTGTTCAGCATTAATGTATAGCTTTTGTTTTGGGTCGGGATCTGGCCATGCCTTACGGCTAAATACAGTCTTATCGTTATTATCCCAGAACGAGTTGCCGCCCTTTGGCTTCCAGTCTTTACGCATATCCGGCAAGGTACCGAACGGGGTTTGCGGGTTAGGGGCTTCGCCACAGGCCATATTACGGGCGAGCATGCGCACAAAAAGTGAGTTTTTTGGGACCATCTTAAATAGAGGATGCTTGCGGGTATAATTACTTTCCTTGGTGTTAGGAAGCCCCTGCCAGCCGATACTCAGTAAGGGGGATGATCCCATTACCCGATCATGCGGACTGCAATAGATATAGGTGCGGCCGTGATTGTCCCGCTCCGGAACATCGGGGTGGGAGGTTTTACCCGCCGGATGCCAGTTTTCACGCGCACCATCAAGACCGCAAATGAGTTTTTTTGGGTCGGCGTTCTTTAGGCGGTCTTTATTTTCCGCCACTTTGCCGACAATATCAGCAAAGGTGACACGCCTGGCAACTTCAGAAACACATTCCGATAATTCATAGGTGACAAAATCTATCCCTTTGCTTTCAAGACAGAGCGGGGAATTCATCAAAAAGAGCGCATCGGGTGCGGCACCTTCCATTGCTGCCGCGGCACTGGCAATCATTGTGCCCTGGCTATGGGAGATTATGGTTACGGTATCCGTCGGACTAAGTTTGCGGATCATTCTCACCAAATTAGCCAGTCGCCCGGCAGCATGGGCGAAATACTCACGAGGTGGTGCATTGGCCAAAAGGCGGTCTGTTTCCTCATTAAATGCCTGCGCACTAAAAGGGATTGGAATGTGTTTTAAATATTTGCCAAAGCCCTTCTTGCTCCATAAAGAATACAGCGACGTGCAGCCGTTTTGAAAAGGGCCGCCGCCCCAGAAAAATGGATAGGTATTATTTTTCAGCTCTTCAGGATTAAGATCTCGGTAGCTTGTACCTTTTTCGGTTCTTAGTGGGATAACATATTTATCTTCAGTTCCTTTTTTGGCGCTGTAACCCCAGTAAAAACGAATAATTGGAGAGCGCTCAACTTTAATAATCTTTATCGGAAAGGTACCGTCCTCCCTATATAAATTGGGCTTTAGGGCAAACTTTGTACCTTTCAAACCAAGACGTTGATTAAGGCCCTCACAAAGATTTTTTTCTGCATCGCGGTACCATTCGCCGTCGGAATTTACGCCATGAACAAAGATAACCAAACCTGGAAGTTGGATCTCTTTATTGACTTCACAGACAACACCAACACTCTTAGGGCTCATGGTACTTTTGGCCTGTTGAAGGCCATTGGGCGTCGTTTTAGTTTTCAGTAAACGTGTAGGCTTATCGTGCATGTAGGCATTAGACATGGGGCATCCTTAATTTCTAGATTAACGGGGAAGTAAATCGATAGTGCAACTAAAATGGGTTGCACTCTGAGGTGCAGGTATTAAATCTGGAAGTTTATCTTCGGGTACTTCATCTCTTATAGCAGCATATAAAATGCTTATTTTATGACCCAGGTTAGTAAGCTGTTGTTCGTTGTATGAATATTTAGTCAATAATAATCTTCCACTTAAACCTAAAGGATTCTCTTTATCTAGTGCGTCTTGAGGTATTCCCATTGCCAGCATTTTTTTGTAAAAAATATCGTCAATTAAAACTTCACGGGATTGAATGAATTTGCCAGTACTGTTAAGTACGTATTTGTCCGCAGTATATTGGTCGTTTTTAATGTAAAAAGCATCATCGGTAATAATGATGGTGAAATCTTTAGAATCGGAACTGTTAACTGCACTAAAGTTAATATTCTGATATTTTTCCCCACCATCAACACTGACTGACAATATACTGCGGGCGCAGCCTCTGAGTGAGTCTCCACAAGGGTCGCTATCACCGCGAACAAAAGGGAGAACCAGTAGGTCGTCATTTTTCGCTGCCCAGATAAATTTCCCTTTGTAATTCATCGTACCTTCGGAAAGGAACCAAAGTTTAGTTTTTATATTTTTTATATCATTATGATAATAAATCGAGCCATCATCGCAGTTACTGTAATTTTCCAAGGTGAGATAGCGGTTTTTATCAATGTGATAAATTACCTGCGGCACACTTGTGGATTTTAGAGTTAATTGCTGCTTTCTGGCTTCATCTCGGATAACTTCCTGCTCTTCATAATTTTTTCGAGCCTTACGATATTCCCCCCAGCCGGAAAAAGGATTTACTATAGCGACACCTCCCCAAGGGCCAGCGACACAACCTGTTAAACTTAATGCGATAGAAAGACCGAGCGCGCTGACGATTAATTTCGTTATCTTCTTCATGATCATTTAATTCCTTTTAATCATTCATCAAAATTATTGTTATAGCGTAACGACCTTCGGTTCTGTTGTTTGCGTTTTTCAAGAAGCATCTATTATCTCTGCAATTATTTTAGCGTCGTTCAAGGTGTTTTTAGGGGAAGGCATTGTGCAGCTAAATTTGCTACTGCTAAAATTGCTTGGTTTAATACTGGGGAGTTGCTCGACAAATGGTGAGTGGTTAAGGGTATATCTTAGATCTGAAGACTTAACTCTCAGCGCATAAAGTTGTGCTTCAGTAAAATGATACTTATTTTTTAACAAAGCATTATAAGATCCCCTTGAATCGGTTTTATCTAAAGCATCTTCTGGCACGCCCCATTTCAACATTGCTTTGTAAAGTTCGGCCTTAATCCATGCTTGTCTCACATTATAAAATTCACCAGTGCTGTTAAGTACGTATTTATCAGCAGTATACCTGTCGCTTTTGATATAAATAGCATCATCAGTTATAACGATCGTGTAATCTTCAGAGTCTGCGCTATCAATTGCACTAAATATAATGCGTTGAAAATTTTTTCCGCCATCATTACTGGCTGACAATATACTGTAAGCACAGCCGCTGCCTGAGTTACCGCAGGAATCATCATCACCACTTACTAAGGGAATAGCCATTATATTGTCGTTTTTCGCAGCCCAGATAAACTTGCCTTTATAGTTCATGATTGCTTTGGAGTAATGCCAAAGTTTGGTTTTTATCTTTTTATTATCATTGTAATAATAAAGTGTTCCAGTATTACAATTACTATAATTCTCCAAGTTGATATAGCGATTTTTATCAATGCGATAGACAACCTGCGGCGGGTTATAGACTTCCGCCAATTTTTCCTTCTTTCTGGCTTCAATTTTTATAACTCTCTGCTCTTCATAATTTTTTCGAGCCTTACGATATTCCCCCCAGCCGGAAAAAGGATTTACTATAGCAACACCTCCCCAAGGGCCAACGACACAACCTGTTAAACTTAATGTGATAGAAAGACCGAGCGCGCTGACAATTAATTTGGTTATTTTCTTCATGATTCATTTAATTCCTTTTAATTATTCATCAAAGTTATTGTTATAGCGTTAACGACCTTTGACCCTGTTGTTTGTATTTTTTAAAGAAGCATCCGTTACCTCTGCGATTATTTGAGCGTCGTTCAAGTGGTGAATTTGTACGAACCGGACTGATAGGTAACTTGTCCATTTACCGCCTGAGGAATTGTTCAGCTCATTATTTGAACCCTACATCAGGCAAGCTGGCATACACCACCGATCCGCATTCGGTTTTACAGCCCTGCACCACAATGCCCTTTCCGTCCTCGTCATAACCCGGCTCGCATTCGATAATACGGTTTGGGCCGTGTCTAGGGCAGCTCACGCTGTCGTTTAGCAGCGCGGCATTTTTGCCTCTGATTTCAAACGTCGATGAAGCAGAAATGACTGTGCCGCCGTGAGAGGTTTTATCGCCAAGAACCACCACATTGTTCATGCGAGTTCTCCCTGTGATTTCTGGGCTCGGATGAAAGCGGTATTGATTTCCTCGGCCTCTTTCTCTGCCTCTTTATAACGCTGACCGGCATTGGCATCTGCATCTTTGCGAATAAGGGGGGGAAGTGGAGGGGCAATAAATTTGCCCGTTTGGTAATAAGGATCTGAATTTTGTTGTGTCCAGTCGGCCATATCACGCAGCATTTTCATCTGGTATTCGTTCTGACCTATATTGCAGAACCCTATGGGTAAGTCATAGGCCACCACCTGCTGGAGAAATAGCGGGTTTTGGGGTAAATCACTGTGGTCGGCGGGCCGGGATATATATTGGCTAATACGAAAGCGCATTTGCTCTACGCTTTCTCTGTCTATATTTGGTTTGTCATGAGGAGAGCTTGACTTGACAGGGAATGTTCTTCTCTGCATGTAACCATACAGCTTGATATAATATTTGAAGGTAATGTCATTTGGTTCGCTTGAAGTGGGACCTATTTGTCCCCATCCGTAGCCATAATCACCATAATCTTTGTCAGTAGGATAGATTCCATTGGCAGCCAGATCAGCGGGTAAGCCCTTAATGTCCTTGCGTTCTACATCAAAATTAGCCAGTTGTTCCGCAGTGATAGGCAGGGGAACCTGCTCGGCATTTATGTATAGCTTTTGTTTTGGGTCAGGATCTGGCCATGCCCTACGGCTAAATACAGTCTTATCATTATTATCCCAGAATGAGTTGCCGCCTTTTGGTTTCCAGTCTTTACGCATATCCGGCAAGGTTCCGAACGGGGTTTGCGGGTTAGGGGCTTCGCCACAGGCCATATTACGGGCGAGCATGCGCACAAAAAGTGAGTTTTTTGGGACCATCTTAAATAGAGGATGCTTACGGGTATAATTGCTTTCCTGGGTGTTAGGAAGGCCCTGCCAGCCGATACTCAGTAAGGGGGATGATCCCATCACCCGGTCATGCGGACTGCAATAGATATAGGTGCGGCCGTGATTGTCCCGCTCCGGAACATCGGGGTGGGAGGTTTTACCCGCCGGATGCCAGTTTTCGCGTGCACCATCAAGACCACAAATGAGTTTTTTGGGGTCAGCATTCTTTAGGCGGTCTTTATTTTCCGCCACTTTGCCGACAATATCAGCAAAGGTGACACGCCTGGCAACTTCAGAAACACATTCCGCTAATTCATAGGTGATAAAATCTATCCCTTTGCTTTCAAGACAGAGCGGGGAATTCATCAAAAAGAGCGCATCGGGTGCGGCGCCTTCCATTGCTGCCGCGGCACTGGCGATCATCGTGCCCTGGCTGTGAGAAATTATGGTTACGGTATCCGTCGGACTAAGTTTACGGATCATTCTCACCAAATTAGCCAGTCTCCCGGCAGCATGGGCAAAGTACTCACGGGGTGGGGCATTGGCCAAAAGGCGGTCTGTTTCCTCATTAAATGCCTGCGTACTTATAGGGATTGGGATGTGTTTTAAATATTTGCCAAAGCCCTTCTTGCTCCATAAAGAATACAACGACGTGCAGCCGTTTTGAAAAGGGCCGCCGCCCCAGAAAAATGGATCTGGGCTGTTTTTAATCTGTTCATTATTTAGATCGGTATAACTCACTCCTTCTTTTGTTCTCAATGGGATGACAAAATCCTTTTCTTTTCCTTTTTGTGCACGATATCCCCAATAGAAACGAATGACAGGAGAGCGGCCTTTTTTAATAACTTTTACTGGGTATGTATAATCTTCGTTATATTCATTAGCTTTTAATTTAAAATCTGTTCCTTCCAAGCCAAGCCGGACATTAAGACCTTTACAAAGGTTTTCTTCTGCCGGGGCATACCATTCGCCGTCGGAATTTACGCCATGAACAAAGATAACCAAGCCCGGAAGTTGGAGCCCTTTATTGATTTCACCAAGAACATTAACACTCTTGGGGCTCATGGCACTTTTAGCTTGTTGAAGGCCATTGGGTTTTTTTTTACTATTTAATAAACGTGTAGGCTTATCGTGCTTATATGTTTTAGACATAGATCATCCTTGATTTTTAGAGGGAGTTGGTATCATGGAAATATTGCAACTAAATTTGCTACTTAATGAGTTCCCTGCTTTCTCATCAGGAAGTTTCTCTAACGTAGGAGAGTCATTAAATTGATTAAACAATGCCTTGGCTTTAATACTTACTTGATAAATTTGGGCATCTGAGTAGTAATGCTTATCTTTTAGCCAAATAAATGAGTATCCTAATGGATTACTTTTTACCAAAACATCTTCTGGTACACCGAACTGCAACATTCTTTTATAAAACTCATCTTGGATCCAAGCTTGCCTCACGTTATAAAATTTACCTGTGCTATCAATCGCGTATTTGTCAGCAGTATATCTGTCGCTTTTTATATAGATAGCATCATCAGTTATAACGATCGTATAATCTTTAGAGCCGGAGCTATTACTTGCACTAAATATAATATTCTGATATTTTTCTCCGCCATCAATACTGACTGATAATATACTGCGGGCGCAGCCTCTGAGTGAGTCGCCACAAGGGTCGCTATCACCACGAACAAAAGGGAGAACCAGTAGGTCGTCGTTTTTGGCTGCCCAGATAAATTTCCCTTTGTAATTCATCGTACCTTCGGAAAGGAACCAAAGTTTAGTTTTTATATTTTTTATATCATTATGATAGTAAATCGAGCCATCATCGCAGTTACTGTAATTTTCCAAGGTGAGATAGCGGTTTTTATCAATGTGATAAATGACCTGCGGCACACTTTTGGATTTTAGAATTAATTGCTGCTTTCTGGCTTCATCTCGGATAACTTCCTGCTCTTCATAATTTTTTCGAGCCTTACGATATTCCCCCCAGCCGGAAAAAGGATTTACTATAGCGACACCTCCCCAAGGGCCAACGACACAACCTGTTAAACTTAATGCGATAGAAAGACCGAGCGCGCTGACGATTAATTTCGTTATTTTCTTCATGATTCATTTAATTCCTTTTAATAATTCATCAAAAATATTGTTATAGCGTAACGACGTTTAGCTCTGTTATTTGTATTTTCTAAGAAGCATCCGTTACCTCTCCAATTATTTTATCGACGTTCAAGGTGTTTTTAGGGGAAGGCATTGTGCAGCTAAATTTGCTGCTGCCTAAATTTCCTGTTTTGATATTGGGGAGTTTCTCGATAAATGGCGAGTCGTTAAGAGTATCAAATAGAGCTGAAGACTTAATATCCAGTTTATAAATTTGTGCTTCAGTGTAATGGTATTTGTTTATCAGCAAATTTCCGTCAAACCCGCTTGATCTTGTTTTATCTAAAGCATCTTCTGGCACACCTAATTTTAATATTTCTTTGTAAAGCTCGTCCTTAATCCATGCTTGTCTCACATTATAAAATTCACCAGCACTGTTGATCGCGTATTTTTCTGCGCTAAATCTGTCTTTTTTAATGTAGATAGCATCATCAGTTATAACGATCGTGTAATTTTTAGAGTCTGAGCTATATATTGCGCGAAATATAATGCGTTGAAAATTTTTGCCGCCATCATTACTGACTGATAATATACTGCGGGCGCAGCCTCTGACTGAGTCCCCGCAGGGGTCATTATCACCACGAACAAAAGGGAGAACCAGTAGGTCGTCATTTTTCGCTGCCCAGATAAATTTCCCTTTGTAATTCATCGTACCTTCGGAAAGGAACCAGAGTTTAGTTTTTATATTTTTTATATCATTATGGTAATAAATCGAGCCATCATCGCAGTTACTGTAATTTTCCAAGGTGAGATAGCGGTTTTTATCAATGTGATAAATGACCTGCGGCACACTTTTGGATTTTAGAATTAATTGCTGCTTTCTGGCTTCATCTCGGATAACTTCCTGCTCTTCATAATTTTTTCGAGCCTTACGATATTCCCCCCAGCCGGAAAAAGGATTTACTATAGCGACACCTCCCCAAGGGCCAACGACACAACCTGTTAAACTTAATGTGATAGAAAGACCGAGCGCGCCGACGATTAATTTCGTTATCTTCTTCATGATTCATTTAATTCCTTTTAATCATTCATCAACGTTATGATCATGTCTTTAGCGGCATTTGAGGCTATGGTTTGCGTCTTGCCAGAAGCATCCGTGACACCTTCAATTATCTGACCGTCGTCTAGCGTGATTTTGTATTTTTGAGAAGCCAGTGGTTTACCGTTGAGCGGATGAGTAATGACAAACGCCTCACTGAACTGTTCAGGTTCAAATGATTTCATGGCGCTTTGCATGCTGGCCGCGCCTTGTTTTACGATGCCGCCATTTTTCACCAGCAGTTTTCCCGGCCCGCCAATCTCGACGTTTCCGCCTTTCAGCTTGATATAGGCTCCGCCGCAAATCAGAACCAGCTCATCCTGAGCCGTCACGGTCATCTTTTTGCCACTGGCAACGTGCGTATCGTCCGTCGACCAGGTGGTGACTTTTCCGCCCTGCGCCTGAATATCGATGTCGCCATGGGTCGCAAACATCTTGGTTCCCTTGCGACTGAAAAGGCTGATTTGATCACCGGCCGCGACGGTAAAGGCCTTCGTTGCGCCGATATCTACCTGCTCACCGGCGGTCAGCGTCAGGCTCTCTTCCGCGTAAAGCTGCATGCTGTCACCGCTGACAATCCCGATGCCTTTTGGCGCGCTCAGCAGTAAAACGGCCTGCTGAAGCTTGTCGAGTTTTTGCTGCAGCAGGGCCTGTTGCCGGTCGATGTCTGCGGCCAATGCCTGAGCCTGCTGAGCACTGGCCGACAGGCTTTGCATTTCAAACATCGCATTCGAAAGCAGCGCATTGGCCCGCTGCATCTCCAGCTGCCGACCGCCCGCAGAAGCCTGTAGGTCGGCCGAAATAAACACGCCCTTGCCGCCGCGAACGGACACCCAGTCGTCGGTGCGCAGCTCGGCGCCGTGGCCGCGGTCTTCACGCTTATCATCAACCAGCGCGCCGAGGTTCAGCTGGCTTTTGCCGCTGGCGGGCGTCGAAAGCTTGATGTGCTCCTTACCCCGCGTGTCGTCCAGTCGAAGCTTGTTGTTCGCCGGCGTGCGTATGACGTTTCGCTTATAATTCGGTAACGCCACGGGGTCGGGATGGCGGGAATCGTGCAGCGCACAGGCAATATAAGGCCGGTCGACGTCGCCGTTTTCGAATGCAATCGCCACGCCGGTGGAATCCAGCAGCGGCATATGAAAACCGTAGGTATCGCCGGCGTAGGGTTTGGCCAGTCGCAGCCAGCAGCTCTCAAAGCCTTTTTGCCACTCGGTGCGGTCGAAACCAAACCGGGCGCGGTATAAACCGTCGGCGTTGATGTGGGCGTAAGGTTCATCGGGATGGGCGCTGGATATGCGGGCAGGCAGCGTGCCGGTGATAACGGGCCACGGCAGCAGGGCGGGGCGATAGGGGTATTGGGTATTACGCGGCACGGCAGTGAAGGTGACAAAATATGCCGTGTCGCGGGCGACGTTTGTAGAGCTTGTAGAAACGATCAGCAGGCCGTCGGGCGCTTCCGGCCACTCTTTGCCCGGAGTGGTGATGACCATGCCCGGCCGCAGCGTCATGCAGTTGGATTTGCCCTCAAGGGTGATTTGTTCGCTGAGGTAGCGTTCCCGACGGCGTTTTGCATACCAGATACCTTGTCCGGGCTGGCTGCTGTGTTCCTTGCCCGGTTCGGGATAGTGCTCGCCCCAGCGGTAATCTTCGGCGACCAGTGCCGGATAGTCCGGCTGGGTGGTCGCCGACGCGGTCATGTCGTTTTGCACGGCGGGATAGTAGTCATCGTTGACCAGCACCGACTTCGGAATGGCTTTGCAGCTGACCGACATATCCCAGACGGATTCGATGCCGCCGTCGAACATGCCCGCCGGATTGCGCAACGGAATGGTCACCGGCTCTGGCCACGCGTAAGCATGATCGGCCAGCACCATGACGTCACAGTGGCTTTCTTCGTTATATTCGAAGAAATAGGAGATGCCGGTGTCGGCCAGACGTCGCGCAATGTGCGCATAATCGCTTTCGCCAAACTGCATCATAAATGTCTGCTGCGGATAGCTCTCGTTGAGCGCAAGGCGAAAATCCAGCCGGTCCATGCCGTAACGCCGGAAGGTGTTTTCGGTCATGCTGATCACGCTGTCATTCTGGTAGATGGCGTTATTGCTGCCCTGATTCAAGCAGGTGACGCGGTGTTCCAGCGTCGCGACGTAGCGTGTTTCATCGGCGGAGGTGCTGCACTGGCGAAACTGGGTGATAACGCCCGGGATAACGCGGGGTGTAACGGATTCCCACGGCTGGCCGTCGGGGTACATCAGCAGCAGGGCAGAGTAGTTAATGATGTGTTGAGCGGCAATGTCTTTCACCGCGCTGGTGAACTCAATGTCATAGCGCGGGATATCGCTGATGGCCTCGCTGCCGCTGAACTTGAGTACCGAAATATCGACACCGGGTTGCTGGATTTCCAGCTGGGTTAATTTAAGCTGATAATGGTTGTGGACCGGTAATTTACTGCCGGCAAGAATATATTCCTCAAGGCTCATCATTTAATTCCTTTTAATAAAAATGGGCGTGCGTGACAAATTTAATTTCAGATAATGTGTAATCACGTTAACTGATAATAATTTATGGGCGTATTAAAATAATAAAGTATTGATGGTGTGAATATATCGACAACCTTAGATTCTATGCACTGATAGCGCGCGGCAGCGCACCGCATTCCCTTTAAATATTTTATTTAAACGCCTTGTTTCCTTAATGTGGAGAGGCGTTATGGATCAATCATTGCTAGAGCTTTATATGTTGCTGTAAAATATAAATAAATTACCAAAGCCAGCATGGTATCGATTCATTTTTATAATTTATAGGATCTAAAAGTAGTTTGTTTTAGAAAGCTTTAACTAATTAGGTGTGGGATAATTATTAATTGTATTGCTGTTAATTCTTTAAAGCCAGAGTTTTAACCTTGATTAAATAAAGAATAATAAATTATGATGGTTTATTATTAATTTAATTGTTTTAATTAACGAGATGATAATATTTAGAATATAAAATGGGTTTCCGTTTCTGAAGTATTCTGAACCCCGTTCCGGCAGCTGAGTGTCTTCCCTTATCCTCCTACTGCCGTGGCTTTTACTTGCTTAGCTCATTGATTACATTAGCTATGCAAGGTAACTGCGGTCTAAGACTATTTATTGCTTACACTTTTCCCCTCAGTCAAAAACGATGCCTTTTCTGCACCTGCTACACTTATTCCTGTTCTGTTTCCAAAACAATGATAAGGAATAACGATGGCGAGCAGCAAAGCGATTAGCGGAGGTTTACCCGCTCCAACGAAGACCTTACTGTTGAGCGGTAATGACGTTGAGAAAAAACGCGATGAAATTCTTGGATATTTTAACCAGACCTGGGAACTGTATGAGAGCCTGTTTGACATCCTGATAGACGAACGTGCCTACTTCACCAAGGCGATTTCCCTTCGGCATCCGCTGATTTTCTATTTCGGTCACACGGCGACTTTCTATATCAATAAACTGATGGCGGCGGGGCTTATCCACGAACGCATCGATCCTAATATTGAAGCGACGCTGGCAATCGGCGTGGATGAAATGAGTTGGGACGATCTGGACAACAGTCATTACAGCTGGCCAACGGTTGCCGAGCTGCGCGACTATCGCGGCAAGGTCCATCAGCGAGTCACCGATCTGATTAAAACCATGCCGATTGAACTGCCGCTCGATTGGGAAAGCCCGGCGTGGATTGTGATGATGGGAATTGAGCACGAGCGCATTCATTTGGAAACCTCGAGCGTTTTAATGCGCCAGTTACCGATTGAATGGGTCGCGCCTCAGCCACATTGGCCAGTCTGTCAGAAATCGCGCACCGATCGCACGGCGGCACCGGTGAACTCATTGGTTTCACTGCCTGAAACGAAAGTGACTCTTGGTAAAACGGATGAAACGTATGGCTGGGATAACGAATACGGACATTCAGAAACAACCGTGAGCGCCTTTAAAGCCAGTAAAATGCTGGTGAGCAACGCCGAGTTTTATGAGTTTGTACAGGCTGGCGGTTATAAAAACCCGCAATGGTGGGATGAAGAAGGGCAAGGCTGGCTGAGTTTCTCAAAAGCAGAAATGCCAACGTTTTGGGTCGGTTCCATTGATCAACCGGCTCAACTCAGGTTGAGACTGCTGGCCGAAGAGGTTGCGATGCCCTGGGACTGGCCGGCTGAGGTTAATCAGCTCGAAGCCGCGGCTTTCTGTCGCTGGAAAGCCGACGACATGGGCAAATCAATTCAGTTGCCGACCGAAGCGGAATGGTATGTCTTGAGAGAGCAGGTCGAGGGCGATCAAACCGATTGGCAGCAGGCGCCGGGTAATATCAATCTGGCTTATTGGGCGTCGAGTTGTCCGGTCGACCGTTTCCCGCAGGGCGATTTTTATGACATCGTCGGCAACGTGTGGCAGTGGACTACCACGCCGATCAACGGCTTCGACGGCTTCAAGATTCACCCGATGTACGACGATTTCTCGACGCCAACTTTTGATGGCAAGCACGCGATTATCAAGGGCGGCAGCTGGATCTCGACCGGCAATGAAGCGCTGAAGTCGGCACGTTACGCTTTCCGCCGTCATTTCTTCCAGCATGCGGGCTTCCGTTATGTGCTGTCGACGCATCAGGAGAAAGTCACCGTTAATCCTTATGAAACGGATACGCTGGTCTCACAGTATCTCGATTTCCAATACGGCCCGAGCTATTTCAACGTGCCAAACTATGGCCGCGCGCTGGTGGATATTGCCGAGCAGTGGGTCAACAAGCGCGGATCGGCGCTGGATATTGGTTGTGCGACGGGCAGAGCCAGCTTCGAGCTGGCGCGTACCTTCGATAAGGTAACCGGGATGGATTACTCGGCGCGCTTTATCGATGTGGCGCTGTCACTGGTTCGCGGCGAAGAACGGCGTTATCTGATGCCGGAAGAGGGCGAGCTGATGCAATACTGTCAGGCGAGCCTCGCGGATATTGGTATCACGCCTGAGCAGGCCTCGCGAGTGCAGTTTATGCAGGGCGATGCCTGTAACTTGAAGCCGCAAACCGAATCCTATGATTTGGTGCTAGCCTCGAATCTCATCGACAGATTGCGTGATCCTCGACGCTTCCTGCGTGACATCACGCCAAGAATCGTTAGCGGAGGCATTCTGATGCTCTCTTCTCCTTATACCTGGCTTGAAGAATTTACGCCTAAGGAGAACTGGATTGGCGGTGTACGCGAAAACGGTGAAGCGCTGACCAGCTATCAGGCATTACAGCGCCTGCTGGCGGCAGATTTTGAAGAGGTGCAATCGCCTGTCGATGTGCCGTTTGTTATTCGAGAAACCGCAAGAAAGCATCAACATACGGTGGCGCAGTTAACGGTATGGCGTAAAAAATAATGCGTTAAGCGACTTATTATTGGCGAACGTATAAACGAATCACAGGCCGACTCAATGCAAATTGGGTCGTTTTTTTTTAGCTCGCTGTTACTGCTTTCCGTCATTTCTTCTGACCACATTCGCAAATCACGAAAAAATCAGGTTTTACTCACATTTTACTCAGGAAAAAATCAGATAAAAATCAGGTTTTCCTCAGGGTATGTGAGGAATGAAGGATTTAGTCTCAATTTAAAAAGCGACTAAAATCACGGTTTTGCTCATTAGACTTTACTATTTAAGCGAAAAAGATAAGTTATTTTAAAAAGGGCCAGTAAAATTGAAAGTCACCATTAACTAAGAGAAACTCTACCTGAGTAAATCCTGAAAATATAAGGATTGTGCATGGTCGGCCTGAGAGGGATATGTTATGTTTTGGAAGATTAACCGGCAAGTAAGTTGAACATGCTTAATAAATTAAGTTTACTGCGTTATGGCCGTGGCATAGCCGAACCATGGTGGTTAAAAGAGAATAGCATGGTGGTTAAAAATAAATTCGCCAAACACCTTCAATAAATTAAGGATTTTTTATGGCAGGTAATAGAATGCCTTTGCGAGAGGGTGTTTATTATAATTCGGCTTTGTCATGTCTCGAAAGCCCTATTGGCGATATTCATCTCACCCCCAACGAGAAAAAAATCCTCGAGATAATTTTGGCAAAGCGCGGGAGAAAGGAGACGATTATTGAGGAAATATGGCACCAGCAGGGTATTGTGGTCAGCGAGTCCAGTTATCATCAATTAGTTAAAATGATTAGACGGAAATTTGTCGCCGCCGGTATGCCTTCTTCCAGTTTAAAAACCATTCCAAGATATGGCGTGGTTTACCGCAGTAATACGGATATCGAATCTGATAATGACGAGGAGTTTTATGACAAAAATTTAAATTTTTCAGAAAACGTTTCCGAAGGCCGATCTTTCTATTCCGTTGATAATATTAAAACTGAAGAATTACCATCCAAAGGCCTAATAGTTACTAATAGAGAAGAGTTTCCTAAAAGAGAAGGGCTTTCTAAAAGAGAACAGTTTTATAAAAACGAAGAGCTTTCTAAAAACGAAGAGTTCTATAAAAATGAAAAATTTTCTAAAAACGTAAAAGTTTCTAATTTATTAACCATTCTGAGTTGTACATTTTCTTCGTTAATTCTGATTGTGATTTTAATCGCTTACGATAATCAGGCGTATTTTCATCAGGTCAAGCACGTTGGAAACGTGAATTATTTTGTCGCGCCTACGACGAAAGTTTCGGAAATGCTATGGCAACGCATTGAAAGACAGGTGTTACCTGCAACAAAGGAAACCTATATCGCATCTAACGGCCCCAAGGTGTGGGTGGCTTACTGCGAGAAGAACATTTATAAGGACAATGCACCGTGCACCTACGAACATTTCTCAGTGTACTGATGGTAGTTATTGCGCTAACGCTTGCCGGTTATTACATGGCAACCCGCGTGTTATTTGATAAATCTATCCCCGATGCGCCATGCACAATGGACATCACCCACGGCGAGTTTATCAACGACCAGTACCGGCAGTATCAGTTTAAAGGGTCAATCACCTTATGGTTAAGAAACAATATGATAACCATCTTTGGAGTCTACAATACGGCCGAAGGGATGAAAAAGATTGCCCGCAGTTTGCTGCTTGATCATGTAAAAAAAGACAAAAAGGTGGTTACCGCGGAGGTGAAAGCCACGCACGTCGAACTTTCCGATGAGGTTCATGACCCAGAAAATTTTTTTGCCCGCACTAATGACAACCTAACGTTTCATTTCCAAAAAATAAAAAAAGGTGAATATTTGGTCATGATCAACAATAACTGGGTCGCTACCTGTCGTGAGCATTGAGCATGGCGTTAAAATATCTCTCAGTTTAGGCTCTATGCCTGTTTCGCCCCTACTTTTGGCGAAAATAGCAGGGTGACGCGCCATAAAATTTTAAGAAAGCCCGGCGCATGCTTTTAGGCCCTGAAAAGCCGCAGAAGCTGGCAATCTTGTCAATCGACAGACGATTCTGCACCACGTGATGACGCGCCACCTCCGCTCTGATTTGCGCCACCGCCTTGGCCGGAGAAGTGCCGGTTTCCTCTTTAAATAGCCGACTGAACTGACGCGGGCTGAGATTGGTCAGCTCAGCGAGATGAGTAATAGTGACTTTATTACGCAAGTTTTCTCGAATGAAACGCAGTGAAGTGATTATGCGATCGCTGTTGCCGTGTCGGCTAAAGTTTTGCAATACAGCAAGTTGGCTATTATTTTCATATTTATTAAACAAGCTCTCTATCGAGGCAATCAGTTGCATCGCCGCCGCTGCGCCGAGTTCTTCTTCAATCAATGTTAATGTTAAATCTATTCCAGCCCATACTCCGTTAGCTGTCCATACCTGTTTATTAAGAATCAACGCCGATTCTTTGTTGAAATCAACTTTAGGTAGGGCGCGCATAAAAGTCGTCAGCTGAAAATCTGCGTCCGATTTTGGCAGCGCGTTATTCGGGTCGGTAACAGAAAGCAGATCGGAAAGGGTGGTGGTTTGTTTACCAATAAAGGTCACTTTATGCCCTTCGCTTAATGAAGCATCAGGTGCTGATTTATTACCTTCCTGTTTAAATAAAGTCTGATTATTTTCCATAATGAACAGGCTGTTCAATGACTGCAACGTAGGCTGAATTGCTTTTAGGCTATTTACAGGCAGTTTACAGGCGCTATAAATTTCTCCTCCTTCGGAAGAGAGCAAAATAAGTCGATAAGCTTTGTTCTTCGGGTAAATTGAATTTGCTAAATCGACCGCCGCTGATAAGCGCGCAAGGGTTAGCATGTTAAAGCCGGTAGCAATAAAACAGCCTATTTTTTTCATTTTGGTGCTCTGATGGGCTCAAATCATCCAATATGAGTGACTTGTTAATATAAATTAATAATTTAATTTACTTTGATAAGAAGACGTCAGCTGAGTGGTGAAGGATGTTTTGCCGATAATAATAAAGTGGAATAAGTGACCCCGTCAATATGACTACCCCGATATGTTCATAGTGTTTATTTGTTTTGTTGAGCTTGGGTTTATTTAATGCCGATAATAACAACGAATATTGATTTTTTTAGGATATATAGACCTTGCTAATCATCTGTTTCTTTCGGATTCGTTTAAATATTTAATATAAATATTATAGAAAATTAAACCGAAATGATTTCTATACAAAGAGCGAGGAAGCTTTCTTAAAAAAGGTAAAAAGCGCAAAAAGCCTAAAAAAGGGGGATATATCTATTTAACCCCAAGGAATGCTACACGCGCCGCAGATTTTTTCACTATGCTTGGTTAAGTTTTCTACTTATCACAACAACAAGTTAACTTAAATCATGGAGTTCACTGGGTATGTCTAATTTTTTCATGAACGACCGTAAAACGCTGATTGATGATGTGATTGAAGGCGCGATTTTAAGTACTCCTTTTAAGAATCTCGCCAAGCTGGATGTCGACTCTGCAATACGCGTGGTTGTCCGTCGTGACTGGGATAAAAGCAAAGTCGCGCTAATTTCCGGCGGGGGTTCCGGACACGAACCCGCGCACGTTGGCTTTATCGGAAAAGGCATGCTGACCGCCGCCGTATGTGGCGATGTTTTTGCATCACCAAGCGTCGACGCGGTGCTAAACGCCATTGTTGCTGTCACGGGTGAGGCGGGCTGCCTGTTGATTGTTAAAAATTACACTGGCGATCGACTCAACTTCGGGCTGGCCGCCGAGAAAGCCAAAAATCTGGGTTATCAGGTTGATTTAGTGATGGTTGCCGACGACGTTGCACTGCCTGACAACAAGCAGCCACGCGGCATTGCGGGCACGGCGCTGGTTCACAAAGTGGCGGGTTATGCCGCCGAGCAGGGTAAAGCGCTGGCGGAAGTCGCCAAAATCGCGCAACAGGCGATCGACGCGACCTCGAGTATCGGCGTAGCCATGCACGGCTGTAATTTGCCAGGAGGCGATGATGACGAGGAAGAAAGCGATCGTATCGCGCCGGGTCAGGTCGAATTGGGACTGGGGATTCACGGCGAACCGGGTATCTCGACGCTGAAAACCCATAACTCCGAGAAAATAGTGAAAGCGTTAGTAGAAACGCTGCAACAGAATTTGAAGAAAAACGCCAAGCTGGCGGTACTTATCAACAATCTTGGCGGCGTCTCGCCGTTGGAGATGAATCAAATCACCAAAGAGCTGGTGCATTCCGAGTTGGCGGGGGCCGTTCGTTACCTGATCGGGCCCGCTGCGTTGGTAAGCGCGCTTGATATGAAAGGGTTTTCGCTATCGGCCATCGAGTTGAACGAGGGCATCGAAGAGGCGCTACTTTCAGAGGTTGAAGCCGCTGGCTGGCATCCTTTGGTCAAACTCGAAAAATTACCGGTTCAGAAAGGCAAAAAGATTTCTCAAAAAGTGAAGGTCAAAGCCTCCACGAATGAGGAGGTGAGTAAAATAATCACCACGATTACCGAAACGCTGGTTTCCCTTGAAAGCGAGCTAAACAAGCTGGATGCCAAAGTGGGTGATGGCGATACCGGCTCCACCTTTGCCTCCGGCGCTAAAGATCTGCTCGAGCAAAACAAAGGCAAAAAATTGCCTCAGGATGATTTATCGTCCCTGTTTGGCGTAGTCGGCGATCGTTTAGCGACTGTGATGGGCGGTTCAAGCGGCGTATTAATGTCGATCTTCTTCACTGCCGCAGGTCAGAAGGTTAGTGAAGGCGGCAATCTTGCGCAGTCGCTGCTGTTTGGCCTCGAACGCATGAAACATTACGGCGGCGCAGATCTCGGCGATCGCACCTTGATCGATGCGCTACAGCCTGCCTTGGAGGCGTTGGACAAGAAAGCCGGAGATTATAAAGGTGCCGCCAAGGCCGCTGCGAAAGGAGCGAAGGATACCGCCAGCATGAAAAAAGCCAACGCGGGGCGATCTTCCTACCTTAATAGTGAAAGTCTGAAAGGGGTGAAAGATCCCGGCGCCGTGGCGGTCGAGAAAGTGTTTGCTGCCCTGCTTGAGCAAAATACGGTTACCAAGAAATGATCTTCTAAAGACAGGTTTCTAGAAACAGAGCTATAGAAAATAGATTTCCAGAAACAGGTTCGACGATGTAAAAAAAGCCCCTGACTTTTAGAAAGGGGCTTTATTTTTTTCTTAAAGCTCAGACTTTGTAGACTCTAGATCTGACTCGAGATCTAAAGAAAGCAGGCCTTTAGAAACCAAACCTTTTAAAGAGCTTGATAGTTAACTTTCCAGCGCGTATTCAGGCGCATTTTGCTGCACCAACTCTTTCAAATGTCCGGTATGCAAATCATAGACACAGCCGTAAATTTCCAGCTTGTGTCCTTCACTCCAGCGCTGTAAAACCGGCTCGGTGGCGGTGAGATTAGCGAATTGCGTCAATACGTTAGCTTCGACCAGCTGCTTTTGGCGGGCAGTTTCGTCTTGCGCGGAAGAGGTGTCATGCAAGCTCTCGCTCAGCGCCTGACGAAGCAGTCGAATGCGACGAGAAAGGGCGTTATCCTGTGCGGCCAGCGGCATGTCGGGCAGCGCGCTTGCAGCCTGCACACCGCCACAGCCGTAATGGCCGCACAGGATAATGGCAGAAACATTGAGGTATTCCAGCGCGTATTGCAGCACGCTTTGCAGGTTATCATCATCTTCAACCACCATGTTGGCGATGTTGCGATGCACGAACAGTTCACCCGGATGCGAGCCGGTCAGCACTTCGGCAGGCACGCGACTGTCGGAGCAGCCAATCCACAGCGAATGCGGTTGCTGCGGCTGTGAAGTGTTGGCGAAATACTGCGGGTCGCACTGGCACTGGGTGTCGGCCCAGCTTTTGTTACGTTCAAGGAGGGGTTTCAGGATCGTCATAATGTGCTTCTCTCTGTCAGGGGATTATCGGCCTTGTGGCGATGTTCCGGTGGCAATAAACGTCGTAAATCTCGAACCTTCGATTACGGCTTGAAGCTTATTGATACATTTCAAAACAGATTAGCTAATCCTCTGAGATAAATAAAATCACCGTTTCAGCGATCGGCGTCGCATTTTTGAGATCTGTTTTTTGATCTAAATCATGTTAAAGCCAGTTATTACGCGATTCCTTTCCCATCCGCGCACATGAAATCCCCTGTTTTTTATCCGGAGAAAATTACAGTTCTTTGCATAACCCGACCTAAAACGTACAGATAATGCACGGCGAAAGGGGTGCGCAATGAGAAAAATTGCTATATGCTACTAGTTATCATTATCAGTTAACGTGGGGCAGCAGCATGATTGCAGCAATTGTTACGGCATGCGGATTATGGGGAGTCAGTTGGTGTCTCGGAAAGCGTCTTTCCAGTGCCTGGGGCGTCCTTCTGCCTTGCGCGCTATTGCCCTTGCTGGCGATGGCAAACATGACGCTCGGACAGCTGAAAATACTGGTGATTTTCGCGATGCTGGCCACGCTGGTGATGTTACTGAATAATAAGTTGAGGCATTACATGCTGTTGCCGTCTTTTGTTGCCTTGGCGGGCGGACTGGCAGCCGTATCGGTGAACTTCAATTTGATGTAATGGCTTTGCTGGAAAACAGCGTCTGGAACAAAAATGCGGGAATAAAGGATCAGAAATAAAGCTTTTGGATGTAAATCAAGAAGGATAAAACAGAAGGGTATTTAGGGAATTTAACGCGGAGTGATAAGTAGAATAACTAAATGAAATCAGAAAAAGAGTCATCTGGTGCGAAGAGAGGGACTTGAACCCTCACGTCCGTAAGAACACTAACACCTGAAGCTAGCGCGTCTACCAATTCCG
>NZ_JAWUEA010000022.1:0-1271 GCF_036663475.1 Rouxiella sp. T17
CCGTTGGTGATGGCGGTCATGCCGAACTCGCGCACGCCGTAGTGGATGTAGTTGCCCGCCGCGTCGTCACCGATGGACTTCGAGCCGGACCACATGGTCAGGTTGCTCGGCGCCAGGTCGGCGGAGCCGCCCAGGAATTCCGGCAAAATCTTGCCAAAGGCTTCCAGCGAGTTCTGCGACGCCTTGCGGCTGGCGATGTTGGCCGGCTTGGCCTGCAGCTCCTCGATGAACTTCTGCGACTGCGCTTCCCAGTCGGCAGGCAGCTCGCCCGCCATGCGGCGTTCGAACTCGGCCGCCAGCGCCGGATGCGCCTTGGCGTAGGCCGCGAACTTGTCGTTCCACGCGGACTCCTTCGCCTTGCCCGCTTCCTTCGCGTCCCACTGGGCGTAGATGTCGGCAGGGATTTCGAACGGCGCGTAGTTCCAGCCAATCGCCTTGCGGGTCGCCGCCACTTCGTCGGCACCCAGCGCCGCGCCGTGGACTTCGTGCGAACCGGCCTTGTTCGGCGAACCGAAGCCGATGATGGTCTTGCACAGAATCAGGGTCGGACGGTCGGTGACCTTGTGGGACTCTTCGATGGCCGCCTTGATGGCGTCCGGGTTGTGCCCGTCGACGCCGCGGATGACGTGCCAGTTGTAGGCTTCGAAGCGCGCGGCGGTGTCGTCGCTGAACCAGCCTTCCACGTGGCCGTCGATGGAGATGCCGTTGTCATCGTAGAACGCGGTCAGCTTGCCGAGCTTCATGGTGCCGGCCAGCGAGCAGACCTCGTGGGAGATGCCTTCCATCATGCAGCCGTCGCCCATGAAGGCGTAGGTGTGGTGGTTGACGATGTCGTGGCCGTCGCGGTTGAACTGCGCGGCCAGCGTGCGCTCGGCGATGGCGAAGCCGACGGCGTTGGCGATACCCTGACCCAGCGGGCCGGTGGTGGTTTCAACGCCCGGCGTGTAGCCGTACTCCGGGTGGCCCGGGGTTTTGGAATGCAGCTGGCGGAAGTTGGCGAGTTCGCCAATCGGCAGGTCGTAGCCGGTGAGGTGCAGCAGGCTGTAAATCAGCATGGAGCCGTGACCGTTGGAGAGCACGAAGCGGTCGCGGTCGGCCCAGTGCGGGTTGGTCGGGTTGTGGTTCATGTAGTCGCGCCACAGGACTTCGGCGATGTCGGCCATGCCCATCGGGGCGCCGGGGTGGCCGGAATTTGCTTTCTGCACGGCGTCCATGCTGAGTGCGCGGATAGCGTTCGCAAGCTCTTTACGAGAGGACATGTTCTACTCCAG
>NZ_JAWUEA010000023.1:0-1230 GCF_036663475.1 Rouxiella sp. T17
TGGACTGACCCCACGACAGTAGACAAATTCTGTCCTCACGATGAGGCCTGTTCGAAGGCCTCCGGACTGACGCCGCCGAGGTGACTGTGGCGCCGGGCCCGGTTGTAGAACACTTCAATGTAATCGAAGATATCCGCCCGGGCCAGATCCCGGGTTTTGTATATTCTCTTCCTGATGCGTTCTTTTTTCAGTGAACTGAAGAACGATTCGGCCACCGCATTATCCCAGCAGTTGCCACGCCGGCTCATGCTCGGTGCCAGGTTATTGGCCCGGCAGAAGCGCTGCCAGTCGTCACTGCCGTACTGACTACCTTGATCGCTATGTACGATGACCTCGCCGTCTGGTTTTCGGCGCCAGACCGCCATCATCAGCGCGTCGAGCGCCAGTTCGCGTGAGAGAGTGGGTTTCATCGACCAGCCGACCACATTACGGGCGAAGAGATCGATAACCACCGCCAGATACAGCCAGCCCTGCCAGGTGCGGATATAAGTAATATCGGTGACCCAGACCTGGTTGGCCCGGACAACGGTGAACTGCCGCTGCACGCGATTAGGAGCAACGACTGAAGGCCTGCCAGCGATACGACGTGGAGCTTTATAGCCGCGCACAGCTTTAATCCGGTTCAGTTGCATGATCCGACCCACCCGGTTTTTACCGCAGGTTTCCCCGATTTCGTTCAGATCGCCATGAACCCGCCGATAACCGTATACGCCTCCGCTCAGGGAATATGAGTCGCGGATAAGCATCAGCAGGCGCTGGTTATCTTTATCACGCGCCGAGACAGGGTTATGCAGCCACGCATAGAACCCGGCCCGGGCGACATTCAGTACCCGACACATCGTCATCACACCCCATACAGTGCGGTGCTCATTGATAAAGCGGTACTTCAGTCGGGCTCCCTTGCAAAGTACCGCGCGGCCTTTTTCAGGATATCCCGTTCTTCTTCGGTGCGTTTTAGCTGCGCCCGGAGTTTCAGGATCTCGCTTTTAGCTTCCAGTAAATCCCGGGCATGCTGCTCGCTGTTATCAGGTTTGATAGCCCGTAGCCACTTGTAGAGGCTGTGTGCAGAAACGCCCAGACGGTCAGATACTTCAGCGACGGAATAACCGCGTTCCGTTATCTGACGGACGGCTTCTTCCTTAAATTCAGGTGTAAATCGTGGTGTGCCCATACGCTCCTCCTATGCTCAAACTATAGGGCAGGATCGTCTACCGGGGCGGGGGCAGTCCA